>NZ_KV786425.1:0-23442 GCF_001806915.1 Granulicatella sp. HMSC30F09
GAGTCTACTTTAGAGGGAGCATATCACATATATGTTACATTTTGCTTTTTCGTTTTTAGTAGATTATGAGATTAAAAAATAATTAGATTTTCTTGACAAATACGCATTCCTCTAGTATTCTTTATAGCAACAATAAAAATTCTTAGACAGAGATAAAGACGTACACTAAAGAGATAGAAGCCGTGGCTGAAAGCTTCTAACCGTACAAGGAAAGACACTCTTGAGGAGAATAATGCAAAGTTATTCCGGTAATTCCGTTATCATTGAGAGGGAAAGAGCTCTTTCCGAACTAAGGTGGTACCACGAAATTTTCGTCCTGACTTCTATTGAAGTTGGGATTTTTTTATTTTTACTGAAAGAAAGGATGATTCATATGATTCAAAAACCAAAAGGGACAGCCGATTTATTACCTGAGGAACTCAAAATTTGGCACTATATCGAAGAAACAGCACGCATCATTTTAGGCGATTATCAATTTGAAGAAATGCGTACACCAATGTTTGAAAGCTACGATTTATTTAGCCGTGGTGTTGGGGATACAAGCGATATCGTTTCAAAAGAGATGTATGATTTCTACGATAAAGGAGATCGTCACATTACACTTCGTCCAGAAGGAACTGCAGCGATTGTTCGTGCGTATGTAGAAAATAAATTATTTGGACCTGAACATAAAAAACCGTATAAAGTGTATTATATGGCTCCGATGTTTCGTTACGAACGTCCACAATCAGGACGTCTTCGTCAATTCCACCAATTAGGAGTTGAGGTGTTTGGATCTACAAATCCTGCCACTGATGTTGAAACCATTGCAATGGCATGGGATTTATTAAAAGAATTAGGATTGTCCAATATGCGCTTAGTGATTAATTCTCTTGGAAAAACTGCTGACCGTATTAAATACCGTGAAGCGTTAATTAGTTACTTAGAACCATTTGCGGATGAACTCAGTGAAGATTCTAAAAATCGACTTCATAAAAATCCATTACGTGTCTTAGATAGTAAAGACAAACGTGATATTGAAATCGTGAAAAATGCACCACGCATCTTAGAATTCTTATCCGATGAAGCACGCACTCACTTTGAAAAAGTACAACAATACTTAAACGCATTAGAGATTCCATTTGAAATCGATGAAACAATGGTACGTGGGCTTGACTACTATCAAGATACAATTTTTGAAATCATGACAGATTCTAAATCATTCGGTGCTAAAACGACGATTTGTGGTGGTGGACGTTATGATGGTCTTGTACAAGAACTCGATGGACCTGAAACACCTGGTTTTGGATTTGGTCTTGGAATGGAACGTCTTGTGTTATTAATGAAAGACGAACAAGTAGAAGTTCCTGAATTACAAGAACTCGATGTCTATGTTGTTGGACTTGGTGAAACAACAGAAGAGGAAGTATTAAAACTTTCTATTTCACTCCGTCAACAAGGATATTCAGTTGACCGTGATTTCTTTGGGCGTAAAGCAAAACCACAGTTTAAGAACGCTCAAAAATATGGCGCTAAAGTGGTCATCACGCTTGGTGAAGAAGAATTAGAAACAAAACAAGTACCAGTCAAAGTAATGAAGACTGGTAAAGAAGTAAAAATTAATTTACAAGAACTCTACGAAGATTTTGATAGCATTTATCGTCAAATCACAATGGATACAACAGCCATTGACGAGTACTTTGGTAAATAGGAAGAGGGATGGATATGAAAAGAAGAACAGAATATTGTGGATTAATTAGTGAAAAATTAGTTGGACAAACAGTGACATTAGATGGTTGGGTGGCAAAACGTCGTGACCACGGTGGAGTTATCTTCATCGACTTACGTGACCGCGAAGGGATTATGCAAGTAGTCTTTAACCCAGCACGTAACCAAGAAGCGTTTGAAATCGCAGAAAAATTACGTTCTGAATATGTGATTCAAGTAACTGGTGAAGTGGCTTATCGTGGAGAAGGCCTAGAAAACCCAAATCTAAAAACTGGTAAATATGAATTGTTAGTAGATGAAGTAGAAGTATTCTCTAAAGCAAAAACTTCTCCTATCTATATCGATGATGAACAAAAACCATCAGAAGAATTACGCTTGAAATATCGTTATTTAGATATCCGTCGTCGTCCTGTATTAGAAAACTTACGCTTACGTCATAAAGCTACACGTTCAATTCGTGAGTATTTAGATGGTGAAGGTTATATCGATGTTGAAACTCCAATTTTAGCAAAATCAACACCAGAAGGAGCGCGTGACTATTTAGTACCTTCACGTGTTCACGAAGGAAGCTTCTATGCATTACCTCAATCACCGCAAACATTTAAACAATTGTTAATGGGTGCTGGATTAGACCGTTACTACCAAATCGTTCGTTGCTTCCGTGACGAAGACTTGCGTGGAGACCGTCAACCAGAATTTACACAAGTCGATATCGAAACAAGCTTCTTATCAGCTGAAGAAATCCAAGAGATGATGGAAGGCTTATTGAAGAAAGTGATGAAAGATACATTGGATGTGGAGGTTCAAACTCCATTCCCTCGTATTTCGTTTGCAGAAGCAATGGCTCGTTACGGAAACGACAAACCAGATACTCGTTTCGACCTAGAATTAATCGACGTAAGTGACATCATGAAAGAATCGGACCTTAAAGTGTTCAGTTCATGTATCGAAAACGGTGGAGAAGTAAAAGTACTTAACTTAAAAGGACTTGCGTCAGAATACTCTCGTAAAGATGCAGATAGTTTAGCAGACTTTGTTTCTAAATTCGGCGCTAAAGGTTTGGCTTGGATTAAAGTCGAAGAAGACGGCTTAAAAGGACCAATCGCGAAATTCATCGTGAACCAAGAATCTGCTTTCCGTGAACGTATCAACGCTGAAGTAGGAGATATCGTGTTCTTCTGTGCAGACAAACCATCAGTGGTTGCACAATCATTATCTGAATTACGTTTACACTTTGGTAAGAAACATAACTTAATCGATACAAACAAATTCAACTTCTTATGGGTTGTTGATTGGCCATTATTAGAACATGACGCTGAAGAAGACCGTTATGTAGCAATGCACCACCCATTCACTCGTCCAGTGAACGAAGACTTCCAAGCATTAATCGATGATCCAGCAGGAGCGAAAGCACAAGCCTACGATATCGTATTAAACGGCTATGAATTAGGTGGAGGATCACTACGTATTTACCGTCGTGACATGCAAGAAGCGATGTTTAAAGTTCTTGGATTCACAAAAGAATCTGCAGAAAGCCAATTTGGATTCCTATTAGATGCATTAGATTACGGATTCCCACCACATGGAGGAATCGCACTTGGGTTAGACCGTTTAGTAATGCTACTTGCTGGTGAAGACAACATCCGTGAAGTCATCGCGTTTCCTAAGAACAGCTCAGCAGTAGACCCAATGACACAAGCTCCAAGTGAAGTGTCAGCAAAACAACTAGATGAGCTTTCATTAAAAATTAAATAAGACGGGAATGGATTTCTAAAAGGAGGAAGAAACTTTGAAGAGTAGTAAAGGGGTTGTGTTTAAAAGACAACAACGTATCCTTCAGCTTTTACAAGAAAACCACGAGATGTCTGTTGAAGACTTATCGAAAGAGTTAGAAGTTTCTGAAATCACCATTCGAAGAGATTTACAACAATTTGAAGATCAAGGAGTTGTCGAGCGCTTCTACGGAGGCGCACGTTTCCTTACTGGGAAAATTAAACAGGAAAACGTGGAACAAATTCAATATAATTCCATGAAGAAAAACATTGCAAGAAGAGCCGCGGGATTAGTACGAGATCATAATATGGTCTTTATTAACTCAGGCTCTACTGCCTTTTTGTTATTAAATTTTCTAGCGGATGCCAACGTTACGATTTTAACGAATAATGGTCGTTCCATCTTCAAAAAGCCATCTACGAAAGCATCTATTGTGATTAGTGGTGGTGAAATTTTCGAACAAAAGAAATCTCTTGTAGGGGATTTTGCAATTAACTCATTCTCTAAAGCCCGTGCAGATATTTGTTTTTTAGGGGTTGGAGGGATTAGTAAAAACGGAATTTCAACCTATGCACTTCCAGAGACTGCCGTAAACCGTGTGATTTTAGAACGGACAACAGGGCACCGCATTATCGTTACGGAAGGATTTAAAGTGGGTCGTGATTCAAACTTCCATACGGCTGACTGTAATATGATTACTCATTTAATTACAGATCATACCGCTGACCCTGAAACAGTAGCTTATCTAAAGAGCATTGGTGTAAAAGTTATATTTATTTCGTAAGAAAAAGAATGTAGAGGTATAAAATGATTGAATTAGGAGAACGATTAACTCGAGTTGCTAGTTTTGTTCCAAACGGTTCAAAGGTATGCGATGTTGGGAGTGACCATGCGTATTTACCAGTGTATTTAATTCAAAACAACCAGATTACTTCAGCGATTGCAGGAGAAGTGGTTGAAGGGCCTTTTTTATCGGCTAAACAAACCGTTCGGGATTACCGGATGGAAGAGCGCATTGAAGTTCGTTTAGGCGACGGATTGCAAATTCTTTCAAAAGAAGATGAGATTACTGCTGTTACGATTTGTGGGATGGGCGGCGAACTCATTTCTCGGATCCTAGAAGCTGGATTCAGTGGCGGTCATTTAAACGGTAAAGAACGTCTCATTCTTCAACCAAACGTTGCAGAACATTTTGTACGTGAATGGTTAATGAATCATTCGTACCGTATTACTCATGAGACGGTCGTTGAAGATAATCATCGCTTGTATGAAATTATCGTGGCGGAACCAGTCGAAGAACGAGTAGAGTATACAGAACTAGAATTAAAATACGGTCCGATTTTATTGCAACATCCTTCAGAATTGTCTGTAGCAAAATGGACACGTATGAACCGTAAAAATAAAGAAATCATGGAACAATTACAAAAGAGTAAGACGCCTCAACATGAAAAAATTGAGCAGTTTGAAAAAGCGTTTAATGAATTGAAAGGAGTGATTGATCGTGCCAACAGTTAGAGATGTGGTAAGGCGTTTTGAAAAACGCGTGCCAAAGAATCTATCCGTTCCCAAAGACCCTATTGGACTTCATTTTGGAGAGTGGAATCAAGAAGTTAAAGTGATTATGACTACGCTGGATATTCGTCCAAGTGTCATTGAAGAAGCGATTGCTAAAAACGTTGATTTAATTATTGCGCATCATCCACCAATCTTTAGACCGGTTGCGTTATTTGATTTAACGGTTCCGCAAAATAAAATGTTCCAACAAATTTTGAAACATGATATTGCGGTGTATGCGGCACATACTAACCTTGATGTAGTCGAAGGTGGAGTGAATGATTGGTTGGCAGGTGAATTGCTATTATCTGATGTAACAGTGATGTCTCCAACGACAACCGTTCCGTCTATGAAGGTGATTACTTTTGTTCCTAAAATTGATGCAGAGAAAGTTTTAGAAGCGCTGTTTGAAGCTGGTGCTGGGACAATTGGTGACAACTATAAAGACTGTGCGTTTCAAACTTCAGGAGTTGGACAATTTACACCCGTTAAAGGCGCAAATCCTGCAATTGGTTCGTTAAATAAACCAGAATTTGTAGAAGAAGTGAAACTAGAGGTTGTTTGTTCTGAAGAAGTATTAAGTGATGTTTTAAAAAGCTTAAGAGCTTCACATCCTTATGAAGAACCAGCAATCGACGTCTTCTCAATGAAGAATGCAGGCAAGACGCTAGGATTTGGTCGTGTTGGAAATCTTCCAAAAGCAATGACAGGGGATGAATTTATCGCTTTTGTTACTGAGCGTTTCAAACTCAAGGGGCTCCGCTACGTTCCTTCTCGTGTAAATCCAGATGGACTCATCTCTAGAGTCGCTGTGATGGGCGGTTCTGGCGGAAACTATTACTTGGATGCACTAAAAAACGGCGCAGATGCCTTTGTAACAGGTGATATTTTTTACCATACAGCGCATGATATTCAAGAGACTTCATTATTCCTAGTGGATGCTGGGCATCATATCGAAGTTGTATGTCGAAAACAATTAGCCAAATGGGCTCGTGAATGGAAAGAAGAAAATAATTGGGATGTAACAGTGATTGAAAGTGAAACTTTTACAGATCCATTTAAATTTTATAAAGCAGGTGAAGAAAATGCATAAAGAATTAACAGAACGTTTTATCCGTTACGCAAAGAAAGAAACAAGATCTGACGAAACAAGTCAAACAGTCCCAACAACGCCATCTCAAACAGCGTTTTTAAAGGACTTAGAACAAGAATTAAATGAATTAGGATTCCAAGAAGTGTATTTAAATCCTAAAAACAGTTTCCTAACAGCAACAATTCCATCTAACGTAGACCACGAAGTGCCAACTATTGGATTTATTGCTCACGTAGATACAGCTGATTTTGAAGCTAGAAATATTCAACCTCAAATCCACGAAAACTATAACGGTGAAGCAATTGTCCTAGACGAAGAAGGAAAATTCGTATTAGACCCTAAAGACTTCCCGAACTTAAAGAACTATGTTGGTCAAACATTAATTACAACAAATGGTAAAACTTTACTAGGTGCTGACGATAAGTCTGGTGTGACAGAAATTGTTACAGCTGGGGCTTATTTATTACAACATCCAGAAATTAAACACGGAAAAATTCGTGTAGCGTTTGGTCCAGATGAAGAAATCGGACGTGGAGCTGATTTATTCGATGTAGAACAATTCGCGTGCGATTTTGCTTATACAATGGATGGTGGACCAGTTGGCGAATTAGAATATGAAAGCTTCAACGCTTGCCGTGCTACAGTTCGTATTCAAGGAAAGAACGTTCACCCTGGTACAGCTAAAGATACTATGGTGAGCGCATTAGAATTAGCTCGAAAATTCCAAAATGCTCTTCCAGAGTTCGAAGTTCCTGAACATACAACAGGGCGTGAAGGGTTCTACCACTTAGTAGCAGCTGAGGGTGTTGTTGAAGAAGCTAAATTAGTGTACATCTTACGTGACCACAGCCGCGAATTATTCAATGCGAAAAAAGATATGATGTTACGTATCGCTTCTCGTATGAACAAAGAATTAGATACAGACCGCATTACTGTTGATTTACATGATGAGTACTACAACATGGCAGAAATCATCGAAAAGGATTTCCGTTGTGTGGATGTGGCTAAACAAGCGTTAGAAAACTTAGACATCGTTCCAATCATTAAACCAATCCGTGGTGGTACAGATGGTTCTAAGATTTCATTCATGGGATTACCAACGCCAAATATTTTTGCAGGTGGCGAAAACATGCATGGCCGCTATGAATATGTTGCTGTTGAATCAATGGAAAAAGCAACACAAGTGATTATCGAAATCGCTCGATTAGCAGCATTATAATTTTTAACTAGAAAAGGAAAGGAGTGAGTTCATGACATTTGATGGTATTTTCACCAAATGGATGATGGACGAAGTGGCGCCTCAATTAGTTGGAGGACGGATTACAAAGATTCATCAACCATTACCATACGATGTACAATTCACCATTCGTGCCAACCGTAAGAACTACTTGCTTGTGTGTTCGGCACACCCAATGATGGCTCGTGTACAATTTATTTCTGAGAAACCAGAGAATCCAGAAGTTGCTCCTAACTTTTGTATGATTCTTCGTAAGTATTTAGAAGGATCTATTATCCAATCATTCACTCAAGTAGAGAATGATCGTATTTTACATTTGGACGTTTCAACGCGTGATGAACTTGGGGATAAGGCTGGATATCGTTTCACAATCGAGATGATGGGTCGTCATAGTAATTTATTCTTAGTGAATCAAGAAGATAACACGATTATCGATTGTGTGAAACGTCTCTCTCTTGGTCAAAACAGTTATCGTACCTTACAACCAGGTGCAAGCTATGTAATGCCCCCTCAAACGCAGAAGAAGAATCCTTTTGAATACTCGCTCTTTGAATTAGATAGTTTACTCCATCCTTATAGTGGTGAACCAGGTGAAAGAACATTAATGAATGTCTTTCAAGGGATTAGTAAGCAATCTGCTCATGAAATTGTGGAACGTAGTGAAAGAGGAGGCCAAAGTTTAGCGGAAGCATTACATCACTATCTTGAAGAAGGAAATACAGCGATTCAGCCTACACTTACAAAGGCAGAGGATGGAAAGACGTACTTCTTACCATTTCCTTATATGAGTAAGGTTGGTGAGTCTCAAAGCTTCGACAGCCTCTCTGAATTATTAAGTGCTTACTATGTACAGAAGATTCAAGAAGAGAAGATTCAGCAATTAGCAGGACATCTATTGCAAATGTTGAAATCTGAACTTCGAAAGAACCGTGAGAAGATGGTAAAACTCGATGAAGATTTAGCCAGAACGGAAGATGCAGATCATTATCGCGTATATGGAGACTTGATTAACACATACCAACACCAAATTGAAAAAGGTGCAAGTAGTGTTACGGTTCAAAACTTCTACGAGGACTATGAAGAAGTAACAATTCCATTAAATCCATTATTAACGGCTTCTCAAAATGCACAGGCGTATTTTAAAAAATACCAAAAACTTAGAAATGCGGTAACGCATATTCATGAGCAACAAGAAGCAACGAAGAATGAAATGGACTACCTCGAGAGTGTTATTTACCAAATCGAAGAAGCGGATGTATTTAACTTAGAAGCCATTCGTGAAGAACTTGTTGAGAGTGGCTACTTAAAACGTTCTGCGTTGAAAAAAGGTATTAAGAAACAAGGTGGCGCGAAACCACATGTGTTTTATGCAACAGACGGCACGCGAATCTTGGTTGGACGAAATAACTTACAAAACGACCAATTAACACTTCGACAAGCGAAGAAGGAATACTTATGGCTTCATGCACAAAATATTCCAGGATCTCACGTGATTATTGAATCTAGTAATCCAGCGGAAGAAACAATTGGTGAAGGCGCGATGCTTGCTGCATACTACTCAAAATATCGTCTTTCAGGAACGGTTCCAGTAGATTATGTTCAAGTATCGAAAATTCGTAAACCAAATGGAGCTAAACCAGGTTTTGTAGTCTACGAAGGCCAACAAAATACTTATATTACGCCTGATCCATTAAAGGTAGAAGCGTTAAGAAATAATAAACCGAAATAGAGGGATATTATGAAAATTATTGTGACAGGATTTGACCCTTTTGGAGGGGAAAAGATTAATCCATCGATTGAATGCGTGAAGGCTCTTCCCGAAGTTGAAGGCGTAGAACTGATTCGTTTAGAATTACCAACTGTGTTTAAGGAATCAGCAAAGCGTTTGAATGAAGTCATTAATGAAGTGAAACCAGATGCAGTATTAAGCGTTGGCCAAGCAGGGGGAAGACCTGGAATTACAATGGAACGTATTGCGATTAATGTCGATGATGCGAGAATTCCAGACAATATCAGTCAACAACCAATTGATGAAACCATTCAAACAAAAGGGGCAGCTGCTTATTTTTCAACTTTGCCGATTAAACGAATTGTAAAAGCGATTCGTGAAGCAGGAATTTCGGTGGAAGTATCCAATTCCGCTGGGACATTCGTATGTAATCACATCATGTACCAAGCGTTATTTTCTGCAACAAAGGCTGAGAAACCTTTTAAAGCGGGATTTATGCATATTCCGTTTATTCCAGAACAAACAACGGATAAACCGTCTCTACCGCTTGAAGAGAGCACTAAAGCTTTACAGATTGCGATTGAGACAATCCGTGATTATTTAAACGATGAAGATATTAAGGTTCAAGAGGGAGCCATTTTTTAGAAAGGAGGGAGATGAATAATGTCACCAAAAGCAGCATATATTCATATCCCTTTTTGTTCGCATATTTGTTATTATTGCGATTTTAACAAAGTATTTATTGAAGGACAGCCGGTTGATGAATATATCGAATTATTGATTAGAGAAATGGAACTGACTGGGAAAAAATATAAAATTGAACCTCTTGAAACACTATACGTGGGTGGAGGAACACCGTCTTCATTAAATCCGCATCAAATGGAACGATTGCTAGATGGAATCCATGAACATTTACCGCTTCAAAAAGGGGCAGAGTTTTCAATGGAATTGAACCCTGATGATGGTACTCATGAACTGCTCACCGTAATGAAAAAAGGAGGAGTGAATCGCCTCAGTATGGGCGTTCAGACCTTCAATAATGATTTACTGAAAGCAATCGGCCGTAAACATACAAAAGAGACGGCAATCCGTACCATCGAGAATGCAAGACAAGTTGGATTCGAGAATATGAGTATTGACTTGATTTTCAGACTTCCAAAACAGACGATTGCTGATTTTGAAGAGAGTTTAAAAATGGCGATGGATCTAGATCTACCTCATTACTCAATTTATTCACTGATTTTAGAACAAAAGACTGTTTTTTATAATCTGATGAGGCAAGGGAAACTTCCATTGCCGAGTCAAGATGAAGAGGCTGATATGTTTGAACTAGCGATGAAGACGATGGAGGATTTCGGTCGTCATCATTATGAGATTAGTAATTATGCACTTCCTGGATATGAATCTAGACATAATCTTCATTATTGGAAGGCGGATGAGTACTTTGCGTTTGGTGCAGGAGCCCATGGCTATGTGAATGGAGTTCGTTACCAAAACAATGGACCTATTCAACATTATCTTGAGCCGCTCCGAGAGTGGAAACTTCCTATCTTCTCAGAAACAAAACTGTCTAAAAAACAGCTGATTGAAGAATTTATGTTTTTAGGATTAAGAAAATTTTCTGGTGTATCAAAGAAAGAATTCATGGAAAGATTTGGAAATTCTATGGAAAAAATTTATGGAGAAGTTTTAGAGGAATTATTGGAAGAAAAACTCTTAACAACCACTCATGATGGATATGTTTTGACGCATCAAGGGAAATTTTTTGGAAATAACGTTTTCCAATCATTTTTGATTGATGAAGATCAGAATGAAATTTGATGAAAACAAGGGGTTTTGTTAAACATTTCTTAAAGAATGTGGTATTATACTTTATGGCATTTCTAATGCACAAAAAATAAAAGAAAAGGGGATATCTATCCAATGGAAAATATCGTTAAGATTTTAACAGCACCAGCATTCGTGTCTGCTATCTTCTCAACAATTTCAATTATCTTAGTGGGTTATTTCATCCGCAAGAAAAACATTGTTGATGCAAACAGTGGTAAAGTTTTATCAAACGTTTTACTTTCAGTTGCGCTTCCTGCGTTAGCGTTCAAAGCTTTCATGGTTGACATTAATGACAAAACATTCACAACTGGATTAAACGTATTTATCTTCGGCTTTATTGCTTATGTCATTTTAATTCTTTTAGGAGAATTATTCTTTATTAAGGAGAAAGGTGACCGTAAAACTACTTTATCAGTATTAACAACATTCGGTTCAACAACTTTCTTTGGGATTCCAATTATTAACGGTTTATTAGGAGCAGCTGGTATTTTATATGCTAATATCTTCAACTTAGCTTACCGTGTGTTCTTATATTCTTACGGATTAATTCGTATGAGCGGATTAAAATTCGAGAAGAAAAACTTCAAAATGATTTTCGGTAACATCATCGTTATCGCAACATTTGCCGGATTATTAATCTGGATCTTCCAATCTTCATTACCACAAGTAGCTGTTCAAGTTAAAGTTGGTGAAGAAACTAAAGAAGTTATGTATGCTTTCTTACGTATCGATAAGACAGCTCCATGGTTATTCAAAGCTATTACTTACTTAGCTGACTTAAGCTCACCACTTGCATGGTTAGCAATCGGTATCACTTTAGGAAACATTTCTTTAGGTGAAGCCGTTAAAGATAAGATGGTTTGGTACTACAGCATTGTTAAATTAATCTTAGTTCCTGCAGTATTCGTTGGAATTATTTTCGCAGTTAGCCCATTCTTACCAATGGCTCCGGAAGCTTCAAAAGGTATTCTTATTATGTTAGCTACACCACCAGCAACCGTTGCCGTGGCTTACGCTATCAAATACGATAAAGAAGCAGCACTTGCAAGTAATGCTTCATTACTAGGAACTGTATTAGCAGTATTCGCAATCGTCTTCTGGATTGTTGCTGGATCTGTTATTTTCCCTGGAGTAGGATAAACAAAAAAAGTAGATCGATTTTCGGTCTACTTTTCAATTTTTACAAAATGGAGGAGTTAAAATGAAAGTTTTAGCATATGGGGTTCGTGAAGTTGAATTACCAATTTTCGAACAAGTAAACAAGAAATTCGGATACGAATTAACATGTATTCCAGAATACTTAAATTCTGAAGAAACTGCTCGCAAAGCAGAAGGTTTCAAAGCTGTTATTTTACGTGGTAACTGCTGGGCAAACAAAGAAACTTTAGATATCTACAAAGAATTAGGAGTAGAGTACGTATTAACTCGTACTGTGGGTGTAAACCACATCGATGCTGAATACGCAAAATCATTAGGAATGAAATTAGGTTACGTTCCTTTCTATTCTCCAAACGCAATTAGTGAATTAGCAGTTACTTTAGCAATGACATTATTACGTAACGTTGCTTACACTGCAGCAAAAACTAGCCAACAAGATTTCACAGTAGATACTCAAATGTTTGCTAAAGAAATCCGTAACTGTACTGTTGGGGTTGTCGGTATCGGACGTATCGGTTTAACAACTGCAACATTATTCAAAGGTTTAGGCGCTAACGTATTAGCTTACGATGCTTTCCCTAAAGAAGGCGTTGATCATATCTGTACTCAAGTACCTTTAGATGAGTTATTAGCAAAATCAGACGTGATTTCAATTCACGCTCCATACATTCCAGCAAACGGAAAAGTAATCACTAAAGAATTCATCAGCAAAATGAAACCAGGTGCTATCTTAGTAAACACTGCTCGTGGTGAATTACAAGATATTGATGCAATCATCGAAGCGTTAGAATCAGGTCACTTACGTGGTGTTGGTTTAGACGTTTTAGAAGGGGAAAGCGAAGTATTCTTCAAAGACTTACGTGGTCAAGAAATCAAAAATCCTGCTATCCGTAAATTAGTTGAATTATACCCACGTGTATTATTAACACCTCATATGGGTAGTTACACTGATGAAGCAGTATTAAACATGGTTGAAACAAGTTTTGAAAACTTAAAAGCATATGTTGAAACTGGTTCATGTAAAAATGACATTCAATGCTAATTGAAAGTAAACAAAAAAATCTCTTAGAGCAATCTAAGAGATTTTTTTTGCTTTATAAATATTTGAAAATCGCTAGAAACATGAAAATGGCTCCTGCTAGAACGAAAATATGCCAAATCACATGGTAAAAATTATGATATTTACGTTTGTAGAAGATTGTACCAAGAGAATAACTTAATCCACCCAAGAAGAGATAGAGAATACCTCCCCAACCCATGCTTTCATATAAAGGTTTCAAGGTAAAAATGGAAACCCATCCCATTGCTAGGTAAAGAAAAACTGAAATCTTAGAGAATTTCTCTAAAAAGAATGCTTCGATGATGACACCACCAATAGCAAAAATCCAAATAGCAATGCAGAAGGTTAATCCTTCCTGGCCTCCAATTCCGATTAAACAAAATGGAGTATAGGTTCCAGCAATTAATAGATATATCGAAGAGTGATCAATCCGCTGAAATACTTTTGCGGCTTTTGTAAATTTAAAGCTATGATAGAGCGTTGACGCTAAAAATAATAAGATGAGTGAAGCTCCATACACACTAAATGCGATGATTTGCGTGGTATTATTGACTGCCACAGCCTTCATTAAGAGTAGTACAAGCGCAGTAATGGCTAATGCGACTCCAATGCCGTGAGTGACCGCATTAAGGACTTCACCGACAATCTCTGATTTTATCGATTGGACTTTTCGTTCTTTTTTGAGAGTTGATTCTTTCATAGAAACACGCTCCTTTCAACACATCTTATTATAGAAGGCAAATCGTTATTTGTCCAACAGACTTTTTAGGACTTTTTTGTGAAACTGACTCACGTTTGTTGTTAAGAAAGGCTTAAAGGTGCCTTTTTAAGTTTTCATTAATTCCATTTTATAGTAAAATAGTGGATATATAAGTATTGGGTGTTCCCAGAAAAGGAGATTTAACAATGAGTGTTCATATTAATGCAACAAAAGGGCAAGTTGCCGAATCAGTTTTAATGCCAGGAGATCCATTACGTGCTAAATTTATTGCTGAGCATTACTTGACTGAAGTAGAACAATATAATGCGGTCCGAAATATGTTTGGATATACCGGACTTTATAAAGGACAACGTGTTTCTGTTCAAGGAAGTGGAATGGGAATTCCTTCAATTATGATTTATGCGAATGAATTATATACTGAATTTGGTGCAGAACGCATCATCCGTATTGGTTCTGCTGGTGGCATGCAAGAGAATGTTAAAGTTCGTGATATTGTTTTAGCGCAAGGTGCTACTACAGATTCATCAATCTTCAACAACATTTTCCATAATCAAGTAACGTTTGCTCCAATTGCAAGCTTTAATTTATTGGATAAAGCCTATCATCTTGCGAAAGATCGTGGTGTAGGCGTACACGTTGGAAACGTACTATCATCAGATCGCTTCTATAATGCAGAATTAGATAAGAAAAAATTAATGGATTATGGAATGCTATGTGTTGAAATGGAGGCTGCTGGACTATATGCATTAGCAGCACAACATAAGAAAGAAGCTTTAGCAATTCTTACCATTAGTGATCATCTGTTAACAGGTGAAGAAACAACTGCACAAGAACGTGAACAAACATTTAACGACATGATGGAAATCGCGTTAGAAACAGTTCGTGCATAAAATTTGAATAGAAAGAAGGAACCCGAATGGGAAATAATCCAAAACCTCAAGGAGCTGTTCAAACAGGCTTAGAGTCAAAAAAAGTTTCCGTTTGGATTTTAATACTGGCTGTACTAATCACTGCTGCTTTAACTTACTTTGGCACAACTCTTACAGTTTCACCACAAACCCAAGCGCAAACTACGCAATCTACGCAAACTACCAATAGAAATTCTAATAGTAGCGTGCTCTCTAACGAAGACTTAAGTAAAATAGAGTTAGTCTATAAAACTTTGATGAACGGTTATGTGGATAAGAACATCTCCAAAGACAATCTTATTAATGGAGCCTTAAAAGGAATGAGTGATGCAGCTGGAGATCCGTATACAACCTACTTGGTGAATGAAGAAACATCAGCGATAGACGAAACACTAACGGGTTCTTTCGGAGGAATCGGTGCGGAATTAAGATCTGAAAATAATAAAGTGATTATCAGTAATACTCGTGAAGGAACACCTTCTCAAAAAATAGGATTACAAGAAAACGATGTAATTCTTAAAGTAGATGGTGAGGATATGGAAGGAAAAAGTATTTCTTATGTAGTATCCAAAGTCCGTGGAGAAGTTGGAACAGATGTCACTTTAACCATTCAACGTGGAAGTCAAGAATTAGAAGTAAAAATTACTAGAGCGAAAATTTCCATTGAGACTGTAAAGGGCACTGTAGATGAAACAGATCCAACAATTGGTCATGTAAAAATCAATTCGTTTGCTAAAAATACAGCTCAAGAAGTTGAAAATGCTGTGACTGATTTACGTCAAAAAGGCGTGAAGAAATTTATCTTTGATGTGCGCTATAATCCTGGTGGATTGTTAGACCAAGCGTTAGCGATTAGTAATATGTTTGTAGAAGAAGGCAAGACTATTTTAAATATTGAAGATAGAAATGGTAAAATTACAGCCTATAAAGCATCTAAAGAATATGGTACCTTTAAAATCACAGAACCTTATGTGCTTCTTGTGAACGAAGGAAGTGCTTCTGCATCTGAAATTTTAGCAGGAGCCCTTAAAGAATCTGCAAATGCAAAATTAATTGGTTCTAAAACATACGGAAAAGGAACCGTACAGTCTGTAGTTGATGTTTCAAAAAACGCAGAGCTAAAATATACAACTGCTAAATGGTTAACTCCAAATGAAACGTGGATTCACAAAACAGGAATTGAACCAACCGAAGCGGTATCAATGCCTGAATACTACAACATTACAATTGTGGATACTCGTGAAGTCGTAAAAGAAGGTTCTGTATCTGATAATGTTAAAACCATTGAAACAATCTTAAAAGGTTTAGGATATGATGTAAAAGCAGATGGATATTTTGATTCTAAAACAACTGAAGCAGTAAAACAGTTCCAAAAATCAAAAGGAATCTCAGAAACTGGTGAAGTGAATGAACAAACGGGATCGGCTTTAATGAATACAATTCGCGAAGAATTGAAGAAAAACGATACACAATATAAAGCTGCGGTGAAAGCATTACAATAAGGAGGATAGGAATGAACGAAGAGAATCAACTAGAAAATTCAAGCCTATCATCTATTGAAGAACGTCTTCAGTCTCGAAAAGATAAGAGTAAACAAAAGAAAAAACTTCATCCAATCATCGAGGAAATTGTGAGTTGGATTTGGTCAATCATTGTTGCAGCAACTATTATGTTTCTTTTATACGTTTTTGTAGGAAGACCATTTACGGTTAGTGGACAATCGATGTATCCTACTCTTCATAATGGAGACCATATGATTATGTCAAAACTTGGTGGTATTAATCGTTTTGATGTGGTTATTTTGAAAGCACCTGATGAAGATAAAGAGTATATTAAACGAGTGATAGGGATGCCTGGAGACACTGTAGAAGTTAAAGGCGGAGTCCTTTACATTAATGGAAAACAGGTAGAACAACCGTTTATCAATTCGAATAGTGATAAAAAGACTGTCTATATTGATGATTTCACATTAAAACAATTGACTGGAGAAGATAAAGTACCAGAAGGAAAATACTTCGTAATGGGAGATAACAGAGGAGTTTCAAAGGACAGCCGAATGATTGGATTTATTGATCAGGCTTCAATTGAAGGAAAAGCAGTATTTACTGTTTGGCCTCTAAATAGAATCGGTGGTCTTAAAGATTACTCAAATTTATACCATTAATATAAAGGTGATTACGATTATCGTAATCACCTTTTTGTGTCTTTAAATGAATATGGTAAAATTAGAATAGAGGAGGTGGGTTCATGACTGATATTTCTTTAAAGAATGTTTCGTTTTCTTACTATGGTAGTCTAAGACCTATTTTTAATCAGATAAATCTATCTTTTGATACAAATTGGAAGATAGGTTTGATTGGAAGAAATGGAATCGGTAAAACTACCTTATTAAAAATGTTAACGAAGGAATTAGAATATACAGGTGTCATTACAAATAGCACTACATGCGTTTATTTTCCTCCTACAATTAAAAATCATGATTTAACGTGTTTGGAAATATATAGACAAAGCAGTGAAGAGGAAGAATGGAAATTTATAAGAGAGCTTAATCTTTTAGGTTTAGATTTAAGTGTTTTGGATCAGCCTTTATCTTTATTATCTCCAGGAGAACGTATGAAAGTTCTTCTTGGAATTCTGTTTACGAAGGAAGATGCTTTTGTATTAATTGATGAACCCACGAATCATCTTGATTCCTTAGGAAGAAAGGTTGTTAGCGAATATCTTCGGCAAAAAAGACAGGGATTCATGGTTATTTCACATGATCGTGAATTTTTAGATGGATGTATCGATCATGTATTAGCCATTAATCGCAATAGTATAGAAATCCAAAGTGGAAATTACAGTAGTTGGTATCAAAACAAGCTCCAAAAAGATCAACTAGAATTTAATGAAAATCATAAACTAATAAAGGAAATTAGCCGATTAAAGGATGCTTCGAAGGAAACCAAACAATGGTCCGATCGAATTGAAAACACTAAAAATGGGCATAAAATATCGGGAATTAAACCAGATAAGGGATATATTGGGCATCAATCCGCAAAAATGATGAAAAAATCAAAGAATCTTATAAAACGGCAAGAAAAACTAATTGAAGAGAAAGAACGGTTACTAAAAGATATAGAGCTTCAGGAAAACTTGTTTTTGCATCCATTGAATTTTCCTAAGAAGGAAATCATAAAAGTGAATCATCTTTCTTTTAATTATGGAGATAAAAATATTCTTCAAGATCTTTCTTTTGTAATAAAAAGAGGGGATAGAATATCGATTAATGGAGAAAATGGCTCTGGAAAAAGTACTTTATTTAATTGTCTGATTGGTAAACTAGAAGTGGAGTCCTCTATGATTTTAAAGCCAAAAGATTTAAAAATTTCTTATGTTCCTCAGGAGATTAAAAATTTAAAAGGAAGCTTTAAAGAATATATTCGTTCAAAGGAAATCGATGAGACACTCTGTAGAACTCTATTAGCAAAACTAAATATTTCGAAAGATTTGTTAGAAAGTGATATCGAGTCTTACAGTGATGGCCAAAAAAAGAAATTGTTATTATCAATAAGCTTAGCAACGAAAGCTCATTTGTATATATGGGATGAACCTATGAATTATATCGACGTAATTTCTAGAGAGCAAATTGAGAAAGTAATACTGGATAATGATATTACTCTTATATTTGTTGAACACGATAACTATTTTAAAAAGAAGATCGCTAATAAAAATATAGAATTGTTATGAACAAGAAATTCTTTAAATTAAAAAGGAGATTATCAAAAGGTAATCTCTTTTTTTACGTGTTGATTCTCACAATATTCGAAATAAATTCTAATTAAAGATATAACTTTATGAATTTTTCGCAAAGTTTGAAATATTTTGAATTTTTTAGACAATTTATGTTGATTTTTACTTAAAAATAAATAGAATGATACTGTATGATTGTTATCTGATTGGGTATTTTAATTATTATTTAGTTATTTTCATGAATGGTGGCAGGACTACAAAAAATATTATAAGAAGTGAGGAATCAAAATGAAATTTGAAAAACGACAGAGGTTTTCAATCCGGAAATTTAGCGTGGGAGTAGCTTCAGTAATTATAGGTCAGTTCTTTTTAGGAGGAACTATAAATGTACCTGTTGTGCAAGCTAATGAGGTTGTTGAATCCGGTGTAATATCTCAAGATAAAGGTGCCGAGGAACTGCAACCATCAAAGGGCGATCTACCAACAGATGTTACTAAACAAAAGGAAGAAAAAGTTGAATTAGGAAATAAGGAGAATGTTCCTAATACAAATGAAATTAAAAAGGAAGAAAAGGCTGTTACATCAGGAATCGATAAAACAGACGCTTCAAGCAAATCTGAAAGTGAAGTTTCTAACAATGAAACAACTGATAATACAGATAACACAACAAAAGAGACAACTAATAAAGAAGATGGGTTAGAGTCAAACCTTTCTAAAGAGCAATTAAATAATGCAATCGTTGAAGGCGAAGTCGTAACGAAAGAAGCCGAGAAGTTTTTAAATAATTTGAATGATTCAACTAATAAAACTGAGATTGAAGGATCATTACGTCATACATCAGGGTTGTTGAAGGAAGCAAAAGCAGCATTTATTTCTAAAGAGGTGAATCAAGAGACTATTGACGCACTTCGTTTAAATCTTTCAAATGCTATTGAAACTTTATGGAATCAGATGAAAAGCTCAGGGCACACTGATACTGTCTCTTATATGCTCAATACAGCTGGGGTACAAGCGTCTTCCCCATCTAATGAAAAACCATATATGACTATTGAGCGTTATTTTGGACCTGATGAGGGTCGTTCTGTTGTAGATTATAAACTAATTAAAAATGGATCAACTATTGAATTAAGATATAAAGTTGGTTTAACAAGAATCACTTCGGATGAAGTTGAATTAACTCAGGATGCGAAAGATTTAGGTTTCACTTATGAAAAAGAAACAGGTTATTTAATTAAAGAACTATCTTTAAACCATCAAGTAGCTAGTAAGACTTATGTAATTGGGCTACAATCCAAAAATGACCCAGATACACGTGTTGTTGCGAATCTTTTAATCGAAGAACCTCCAGTATTCCAAATAGTAGATAATTATTCTTATTTATATGGCACCGATGAAGGAAGCAGAATTACAGGGAATGGTATATTAAGTGATTCAGTGACTTATGATAAAAAAACAAGCACAGCATATATGACTGCAACCCCGTTTGGTTATTATATTCTTTCTAATAAATCAAGTACGATTTCTGACGTAAAACCAGATACCCCACAATATTCATCCAATCTTTGGTTGTCTATTCCAGGGAGAAGAACAGATTATAATCTTCAGAATGACGAGGCTCCTGTTAAAATTACTAGATTCGAAGTTAAAAATGCCAGTCCAGGTGTTGAAGTAGAATTTATTAAAGATGGACCAGCTAAAGGGGATAATATATTTATTGAAAGAGATAATATAACTACCTCTAATGTTTTGACGGACAATAAGTATGTTACATCAGTATATAGCACTGATTACGACAATGTAAACGATCCTAGAGGTAATTCAGTTTCTCCATATAGAATTAATTTTAAATCTCTACCCGAAAAAGCTGGAAACTATTTTATTGACTTCCAGGTTACTGATAATATTGGAAGAGTAACAAACTATCATCTTAATTTAATTACTAAAGAAATATCCCAAACATCACCTTCTAGAAATGATGGTACATATGTTTTAACGAATGCTGATGTAATGTTTGAAGCTGATAAAATTTATCGTGTTTCAAATCCAACACCCGTTGCAATTCCTTCTACAAATCAGAAACAAATTATTGGGAACTTAGTACTGAATAAAGCCAATGCTACTTTAGAAATCCAGCAAGATAGTGTCCCTCAAGGAATTACTATCGAAAAAAATCCTTTAGATAAGACAAAATACATTGTTACTAAAAACGCTGGAGTAGTGTTATCTCCTGGTGTGTATTCGTTTAAAGCGAAAGCAATCGACGGTCACTTTGGAAATAACAATGTTGTTCGTACATTTAAATTTGAAGTACTAGAGGGATTAAATAATATCCCTGATCAAACTTGGCAGGAGGGACAAGCTATACCTAATGTTCCAATTTCGCTAACAAATGGAACGAATATTACTAATCTGTCTGTGGAGTATGAAGGGGAAGAAGGCTTTGTTCGCCTTGATTCTAATAGTAACAATAATGGACTAGCTGGTTATGCTCTTAAGAAGACAGAAGGTAAAAAAACTGCGATAGTCACAGCCACTTATTTAAATAGCGAGAATGAGAGTCGACAGATTAAAACAAGATTTACCTATGAAGTTACTCCTCGTCCTGTTTCTAATTTAAGTTTATCGATTACAAATGATAGACAAACAATTGTTGAAGGGAATCGATTCAAAGACATTCAACTAAATGCTAGTGAGGGTGCTGAATTAAATGTAGATGAAAGTAAACTTCCTGATGGGGTTACTTATGATAAAGTTTTAAAGAAGATTGCTGGAATTGGACAATATGAGGGTCAGTATGTTATCCCTGTTACGGCTTCAAAAAATGGAGAATCGATAACCAAACTAGTTGAACTAACGGTTACTCCTGGTGCTTTTGATATTCCAAGTGTTTCTTATGAATATACAGCCGGAAAAGAAATAGCACCAATTACTCTTAAAATACCTGCAAATGCAAGAGTGAACTATACGTCGGGCTCTTTACCAAACGGATTAAAATGGTCAGAAGATAAAAAAACAATTACTGGTACTCCGACTCAGGTTGGAACTTATACAGTTTCTGCAGAAGTTACAAGAACTACTACTTCTGGAAGTAGCCAAAGAGCAACTGCAACAATAAGAATTAAAGTAAATAGTGTTCCACTTAATTTTACAATTCCTGATAATCGTAAAGAAGTAAAAGTTTTAGACGCTCTTCCTTCAATTCCGTTGCAAGCAGAAGGTGCAAATATTACTCTAACTTCCGGTTCCCTACCGCCAGGAGTTAATTATAATTCAGTATCTAAAACTCTTGAGGGCATACCGACTAGAGTTGGGACTTACACAGCTACATTTACAGCAACAAGTGCGACGATTAGTGGCAACACAACTGCTAGTGCATCTGTAACAATCACTGTTACACCAAGGGATTTAAATGTTACAGTTGAAAATAAAAACCAAGAGAAAACAGTCCTATCTCCTGTAGACGAAGTGAGATTAACCGTTTCTGATGAGAAGGCTAGATTAGAGCTTGATACTAGTAAACTTCCTCAAGGGTTAACATACAATGCTTCCACGAAAACAATTTCTGGAACTGCTACAAAAGTTGGTGATTATTCCGTACCTTATAAGGCAACATTTGCTGAAATGGCAGATTCTCCGGTGTCTGGAGGATATATCCGATTTAATATCAGACCACTTCCTGTAAGTATCAATGTAACCGACAAAGAACAAACCATCCATTTAGGCGAAAATATCAAGAACATGGTCGTTAGTCATAGCGAGCATTCAAAACTTGGAGCAAGATACTTAAGTGTAGATTTACCTGAGTCAGACTTAGACTCTTATCTAGAATCAACGGCAGGGTTACATTATGATCGTGTAACTCACACAATCAGTGGAACTCCTACAAAAGCTGGGGTATACAAAATTCGTTTGAAAGCTTCTGTTGAATCAGATTCATTAGGAAAAGGAACTGCAGAAGAAATTATTACCTTGAAGGTTATTGATGATCCAGTATCTCTTGATATGAAAAATGATCGTCAGTTAATCGTTCTAGGAAATAAAGCTAGACCCGTTACATTACAGGTTCCTTCTGATGCTAGAGTGAGTGTTGACCAAACTAAACTTCCTAGCGGTTTAACATACAATGCGCAAACGAAAACAATTGAAGGAACTCCAACAGTCGCTGGTCAATATGATATTCCAGTAACGGTGACAAGTTCTAGTGGAAATAAAACCATTACAAAGGATATCTCGATTGATGTTGTCGACCTTACACCACAACAAGTGACTCCTCCAACAATTTCTGTTAAAGAAAATAATGACGGAACTCACACAATCACCATTACTCAACCTGAGGGTCAATCTCCAATAGAAACAATCATTAAAAATGGTAAAGACGGAGAAACTCCAAAAGTTAAAGTGGAACGTGACGATGCTAAGAAAGAGACAAAACTAACTTTCTACAAAGACGTAAACGCCAATAATGAGTTTGATGAAAATACAGATACGGTCCTTGGCACATCTGTAATCAAAGATGGCGCCGATGGTCAAAAAGGAGAACAAGGTATCGCAGGTCCTCAAGGTGTTGCCGGTCCTAAGGGTGACAAAGGAGATCCAGGAGAAGTTGGTCCTCAAGGTGCAGCTGGAGCTAAAGGTGAGCAAGGCGAACAAGGTCAAGCTGGACGTGACGGTAAAGACGGAGAAACTCCAAAAGTTAAAGTAGAACGAGATGATACTAAGAAAGAAACTAAATTAACGTTCTACAAAGACGTAAACGCCAATAATGAGTTTGATGAAAATACAGATACGGTCCTTGGCACATCTGTAATCAAAGATGGCGCCGATGGTCAAAAAGGAGAACAAGGTATTGCAGGCCCTCAAGGTGTTGCCGGACCTAAAGGTGACAAAGGTGATCCAGGAGCAGTTGGACCTCAAGGTGCAGCTGGAGCTAAAGGTGAGCA
>NZ_KV786426.1:0-16188 GCF_001806915.1 Granulicatella sp. HMSC30F09
TGGTTTGTCCAGTAAAGGGGGTACATATCAACTGTGAGCTCTTTTTTGTCTTCTGTCTTTCTGCCTAATCTTCCCCCGGTCGCATTGGTCTTTTATATTTACTCTTTGATTCTTGTCGGATGATGGTATGTGGGGATTTGCGTCCCGCGTTTGAGTTTCGAAAGAGCATTTGCATTTTTTCGTCGTCGAAGAGTTCAAGGTTTTGATCGACGAAGTGACTTGCATCAGCTTTCCAATCGGAATGATAGTAATTGAATAATTCAGCCATTGCGATCGTTTTATCGGTGGCACTCCCTTTAAATTCAGGGTCTGTTACTTCTGTTAAGTATTGTTGCATTTTTGCAATTCTATTTTTATCAAAATCTGCCATAACATTCGCCTCTTTTCATTTATATTTTATCACAGCTCTGTTTTTGAAAAAAGAACTATTTAAATTACTGTTCATTTTTATTTGTTTGCATTATACTAGATAATACTGTTTTTTAGAAAGGAGAGTGAATTATGGCAAAAGATATGACAAGTGGCAAGCCTATCAAGTTGATTTGGAACTTTACGATTCCATTATTAATCGGTAATTTATTCCAACAATTATATAACATGGCGGATACATTTATCGTTGGACGAACGATTGGTGTTCATGCTCTGGCTTCAGTTGGCTCAACTGGAAGTATTATTTTTCTTATTCTAGGATTTGCAAATGGACTAACGGCGGGATTAGCCATTCCACTTGCGCAAAGATATGGCGCTAAAAATTATTCAGGAGTAAAGCGTAGTTTTTATGTATCCATACTGATTTCTGCCATGGTTGCCATTCTTTTAACAATTCTCAGTATGCTCTTTTGTCGCCAAATTTTAGAAATCATGCAAACGCCCGTCGAAATTATTGACGGCGCTTATGATTATTTGATGGTCATCTTTGCCGGAATCTTTTCGTCTATGGCTTTTAATTTGCTCTCTAATATTTTCCGTTCAATTGGAGACGCGAAAACGCCATTGTATTTCCTTGTGATTGCTTGCATCATGAATATCATTCTAGATGTTGTTTTTATTGCGGGATTCGGAATGGGTGTTGAAGGGGCCGGATATGCGACAGTTCTTTCTCAAATATTTTCTGCACTCGCATGCATCCTTTATATATGGAAGAAAATTCCTATTTTAAGATTGAACTCAAAAGACTTCGTTGCAGAATCTTCGGACGTAAAAGAACATGTTCGCATTTCGTTTCCAATGGCCTTTCAATCTTCCATTATTGCAATAGGGGCCATTATTATTCAAATCACTTTAAATCAATTGGGAGCAACTGCCGTAGCTGCTTATACTGCCGCACAAAAAATTGATCAGGTTGCTATTCTTCCAATGATGTCTTTTGGAGTAACGATGGCAACGTTCGTGGCACAAAACTATGGAGCAAAAAAATACGACCGAATTTGGAGAGGCGTACGAGACTGCATTAAGTTATCCTTGACTTTTGCCATTTCGGTAGGAATTATTCTCAATCTGTTTAGTCCTATTTTTATTCGTGCTTTTGTCGGCGTTGGACATGAAGAGGTGGTTGAGTTAGGGGCGATTTATTTTATAACGAATGGAACGATGTATAGTCTTTTATCATTGCTCTTTATTTATCGATACACTTTACAAGGGGTAGGAAAGACTTTTACACCTACCGTAGCAGGAATTATGGAATTATGTATGCGAGCTTTTGCAGCCGTAGTACTTTCCAATTTATATGGGTATACGGGAGCAACAATGGCTAACCCATTAGCATGGCTAGGTTCGTTAATTCCACTGATGATCGCATATTATTTATTTAAGAATAAATTTCCGAAAGAGCAGGTTTCTTAATGAGTATATAAAAAATGGTATATCCTAAGTTTCAGGGGATTAATTCTGAAATATATAAATTTATATGAAGAAATTATGATAACATTTATAAAATGTTCTTTTTTATGTTACAATTAATTTGATAGTTAACAATAATTGTGGAAAGGTGATGATTTTTTTCTTATTTGGGGAATGAGAGGTTAGTTGATCGTGTGTTATGTAGGGGAACGTACATAGAAAAAGGAGATTAAAATGAAACAAAAATTTTTAAAATTATTGTCGCTGTTTGTCGTCGTTGGTTTTCTCATGCAAGGATTGAATTCTTCAGTACTTGCGCAGGGAACTCCACAAGAAGTTGATGCAACGATTACGCATTTTGAAATCCAAAATGCAAGTAAAAAGTCAGTTAACGAGTTAAATAAAAATGACTTCTTTTACTTAGCAATGGATTGGCAAGTTAGTAATTCGGGCTCGGTATTACATTCTGGGGATTATTTTGATATTACACTTCCTAATAATTTAACATTTCCACCTGGGTATTCAGAACCCCAATTTGATTTAACGGATTCTGAGGGGAATGTAATTGCAAGAGCTGTTGTGACTACAGGCCCTGAAGCTATTGGAGGTAAGATTCGAGTTACCTTTAATGACAAAATTAATAATAAATATGATGTCAAAGGGAAGCTTTATTTAGGTGCTCTATTTAATAAACGTGTTACAAAAGACAATGTGGTTAACCAATTTGATATTTCTGTTAAAGGGAAAGTCACTTCTACAAACCTTAAAGTAACAAAAGTTGGTGTTCCAGCAGATCAAATTATTTCTAAATGGGGTCAACAAGTTACACAAAATGGACAACGGATTGATCAAGTAGAATGGTATGCAAATATCAACTATGCTAAAGCAGATTTAAAAAATGCGGTTATTACAGATGAACTTCCAAATGGAGAAACTTATATTCCAGGTTCTTTTGTGTTAGAAGAAGTAGAATATACAGATGAAGGTGCGATTCTTAGAAGACTTAATAAAATTAGTTTAGATGGCAAACTTCAATTAAGTAATAATAATCAATCGTTTACGATTAATATGGGAGATACTGGAGCGAAACAATATCGCTTAACTTATAGAACGACTTACACGATTGGCTCTTCTTTAAGAAACAAAATTAAAGTAACACATGCTGGTGGTTCGAAAGAACACGGATTTACTTATAAGTCATCAGAAGCTGGTGGTACTGCAGATGGACAATTAGCAAGTAAAATCAAATTGACGAAAGTCGATGAAGAAGATAAAAATATTGTTCTTGCAAATGCGGTGTTCGAAGTCACTGGTCCAGACAACCAAAAATTCGAACTAAGAACCGGTAAAGACGGTACGATTATCTCTGGTGTGTTAAAACAAGGAACCTACACAGTAAGAGAAATTCAAGCTCCTACAGGGTATCAATTAAATGGAGATACATTTACATTAGAAGTAACTCCTAAAGGTGGAGCCCTTAAAACAATTACAAATAAGAGAATTAAAATCAACATTTCTGGTGAAAAAACATGGGATGATGCCAATGATCAAGATGGAAAACGTCCTTCAAAAATCAGAGTGAACTTACTAGATGAAAATCAAAAAGTAGTTCAATCTAAAGATGTAACACCAGATGCTTCTGGAAAATGGGTTTATACATTTGAAAATGTAGATGAATATAATGTCAAAACTGGTAAAAAGATGAATTACACGATTACCGAAGAAGCGGTAGAAGGGTATACAACAGAAGTTACAGGATATGACATCAAAAACTCGTACACACCTAAAAAGACAAGTATCCAAGTGACTAAGAGCTGGAATGACGCCGAAGATCAAGACGGAAAACGTCCTACAAGTGTCACCATCACTCTTTATGCAGATGGTCAAAAAACAGATCAAACGCTTGTCTTAAATAAAGAAAACAATTGGACAGGAAGCTTCTCAAATCTTGATGTGTATAAAGCAGGTAAGAAAATTGAATACACTATTAAGGAAACGACTGTTGAAAATGGATATGCAAGTTCAACAGCAGGTAGCGTAGAACAAGGCTTCACTGTTACAAATAGTAGAACTCCAGAAAAAACTTCTGTGAAGGGAACTAAAACATGGGATGATGCTAACGACCAAGATGGCAAACGTCCGAAAGAAATTACCATTAAATTGTTGAAGAATGGTCAAGAATTTAAAACTCAAAAAGTAACTGCAGCGGATGGTTGGAAATGGAGTTTTGATAATCTAGACAAGTATGAGAATAAACAAGAAATTACTTATACTGTTGTAGAAGAACAAGTTGAAGGCTATACAACTAAAGTAAATGGCTACGACATCACGAACTCATACACACCAGGTAAAACAAGCGTACAAGTAACAAAAGCTTGGGATGATGCGAATAACCAAGATGGTAAACGTCCTGCAACAGTAACGGTTACTTTATATGCAGATGGCCAAAAAACAGATAAGACTCTTCAATTAACGAAAGAAAACAATTGGACAGGAAGCTTTACAGATTTAGATGAGTTCAAATCTGGTAAGAAAATTGAATATTCTATTAAAGAAGAATCAGTTGAAAATGGTTATGTGAGCCAAGTGACAGGAGAAGCTAAAAAAGGTTATGTAGTGACAAACTCTAGAACTCCCGAAAAGACTTCTGTTAAAGGAAGTAAAACATGGGATGATGCCAACAACCAAGATGGCAAACGTCCAAAAGAAATCACAATCAACTTATTGAAGAATGGTCAACAAGTAGCTACGAAGAAAGTAACAGAAGCTGACGAGTGGAAATGGAGCTTTGATAATCTTGACAAGTATGAGAATGGACAAGAAATCACTTATACAATTGTAGAAGAAAAAGTGGAAGGCTACACAGCAACGGTTAAAGACTTCAACGTTACAAACTCATATACACCAGGTAAGACAAGTATCCAAGTAACGAAAGCTTGGGATGATGCTAATGACCAAGATGGTGTTCGTCCAACAAGTGTAACGATTAAGTTACTTGCGGATGGAAAAGAAACAGATAAGAAACTAGTATTATCGAAAGAGAATAACTGGACAGGTAACTTCACAGATCTTGATGAATATAAAGATGGTAAGAAGATTGAATATACAATTTCTGAAGAAACGGTAGGAAAAGGATATACAACTCTGATTACAGGAAATGTTCAAGAAGGATTTGTGGTTACAAACAAGAGAACACCAAATACGCCTCCTGAAAAACCAAAAAATGAATTACCAAAAACAGGTACAGCTGCTTCATTAGCACTTCTTGGAGCGGTAGCCCTCATTGGTGGAGTAACAGTATTAAAGTTTCAAAGAAAAGATAACTAAAAAACTATAATATAGTAGGTTTTATGAAGGGAATAAGTTTTATTTAAAAACTTATTCTCTTTTTTTGTATAAAACAATAGAAAATTCATATTTAAAATGTAAAATTTTAAAATTTAACATAATAAAAGATTGACAAGTACTTAAACAAACCTATATTATAATCGTAGTGGACTATAACTAAAAATTAGGAGGACAATAATAGATGAAAAAATTATTTCATTCTTTTGTAGCACTATTGATGCTAGTAACGGTCTTCGTACCATTACTTAAATTGAATAGTGTTGTTAACGCTGCTGAAAAACCAACTGCAGATTATACGTTAACAACGGTACCAACGATTAATAATAATCCGTTGGTCGATCATGCAAAATATGGTGAAGGTAAGTTCTATCTTAAAACTACTTATAAGTTTAAAGATGAAGTAACTCTAAACGACGGTGACTTCATGACTTACCAAGTTCCTGCGGAGTTCAAAATCGAACAAGATTCAACAACTCCTTTAAAGGCTGCAAATGGGGAAACAATTGCAACTTTGACTACAGACAAAGCAACGAACACTGCTAAGGTTACAGTGACAAATCCTGAGTACTTCAAAAACTTAAATGAAGGAAAAGAAATTACTGCAACATTTACTGTAGTATGGGCAGACAAAGTAGAAAGAAATAAAGAATATGCAATCAATATTCCAGGAGCTGGGGTTTATAACTTAACTCGTATCGTTCCAGATGATGACCCAACAGGGTTTACTAAATGGGGGGTACAAGATTCAAATGACCCTAACTTTGTTAACTGGCGTATTCGTGTAAACCGTTATGCTGAAAGCTTGACAAATGTTTCAATTAAAGACATGATTCCAGATGATCAAGTATTAGCAAGTGAAATTACTGGTTACTACTTTAGTGAATGGAATAAAGAAGGGGATCCACATCCACCTTTAGCTGCTAGCGATGTTAACGTTGTAGACAAGAACAACTTTACCATTACTCCAAATCCAAATGGGGATGGTACTTTAAACAAAGGTTTATACATTATGTATAAAACTCGTTTAACAAAACCAGTTGATTTGTCAACTAAAAAAGCATTTAATGATGCTACTATGACTGCTACAGAAAAAGCAGCACCTCTTGAAATAAAAAAAGCTTTTGCTCCATTAACAGCCACTGATGGTGTGGGTACTGGATCTAAGTCTGACGAAGTTGAGTTTCAAGTTACTAAAAAATTAGAAGGTAAAACTCTTGCAAAAGATGCTTTCAGCTTCCAATTAATCGACAAAACTGGTCAAGTAGTTGAAACAGTTAAAAACGATGCAAAAGGTAATGTGAAATTTACTGCTATCAAATTTAGTGAAGTTGGTCAATCAGTTTACACAATTAAAGAAGTAAACGATGCTAAAAAAGGATACACTTACGATGAAAAAACAATCACTGCTACAGTTACTGTAGAAGATGTATACGGTGAAAAAATTGCAAGTGTTAAATATGACAGCAAAGAGTTCTCTAACTCATATAAAGCTGCTCCTACAACAGTTGAATTAAAAGCTACTAAAGTTTTACAAAACAAAACTCTTGAAGCTGATAAATATACTTTTGAACTAAAAGAAAACGGTCAAGTTGTTCAAACAGCTAAGAACGCTCAAGATGGTTCAATTAAATTCCCAGCAATTACTTATGCTACAGAGGGAGTCCACACCTATACTGTAACTGAACAAGCTGGAACTGAAGATGACGGAGTTACATTTGATACAAATGCATACGAAGTAACTGTTGAAGTAAAAGACAATGGTGAAGGTCAATTAGTTGCTACAATTAAAAATGGAGATAACTTAACATTCACTAATGTTTACTCTGCTAAACCAGTTAAAAAAGCATTAACAGCTACTAAAGTTCTTAACGGTGGAACATTAGCTGACGACCAATTCGAATTCGAATTGAAAGAAGGCCAAAATGTTGTTGCTACTGCTAAGAACAAAGCTGACGGTTCAGTAACATTCAAGGAAATTGAATATACAGCTGCTGGTACACATACTTACACAGTATCAGAAAAAGCTGGCACAGCTGCTGGATATACTTACGATTCTAAAGTATACACAGTAACTGTTGATGTTGTAGATAATGGAAAAGGTCAATTAGTTGCAAATGTAACTGATGGCGACAACTTAGTATTTACTAACAAATACGAAGAACCAACAACTACAACAACAACAACAACAACTACTACAACGACAACAACTACAACTACAACAACTACAACAACTGAAACTACTACTGAAGTTCCTTCAACTGAAGCAACTACTACAACAGTAGAAGAACCAAAAGAACCAGAATTACCAAATACTGGTGCAACAGCTACTTTAGCTGGAGCAGGTGTTGCTGTATTGTTATCAGGATTTGCAGTATTAGGATTTAAGAAAAGAGAAAACTAATCGTTAATCTTTAAATGAGGATGCGTATGCATCCTCATTTTTTTTTTATTTATTAAATGGTATAATAAAACGAATATACTTGAATCGAGGTGGAGAAATGAAGTCGGATATTGAAATTGCACAAGAAGCGTCAATGCAGCCCATTACAAAGATAGCAAGTAAGATTGGATTAACAGAAGACGAAATTGATTTATATGGAAAAGTGAAAGCAAAGATTCTTAAATCAGATATACATGAAGCCAACAACTACGGTAAGTTAATCTTAGTAACTTCAATGAATCCCACACCTGCAGGAGAAGGAAAATCAACCGTTACAATTGGTCTTGGGGATGCTTTAAGTTCTATCCAAAAGAAAACAGCCATTGCATTACGAGAGCCATCTTTAGGGCCAACTCTTGGACTAAAAGGAGGAGCAACAGGTGGAGGCTATGCTCAAGTGGTTCCGATGGAAGAAATCAATCTTCATTTCACAGGGGACATGCATGCCTTAACGAGTGCAACCAACCTTCTATCTGCCATTATTGATAATCACATCCATCAAGGAAATGAACTAAATATTGATATCAAACGAATACTATGGAAAAGGGCGGTAGATTTAAATGATCGTGCTTTAAGAACGATTGAAATCGGGCTCGGAGGTCCTGTAAATGGAGTTCCTAGAGAGGACGGATTCGAGATTACGGTAGCAACCGAAATGATGGCTGTTCTTTGTTTAGCACGGGACTTAAACGACCTGCAAAAAAGAGTTTCGAATATTCTTGTTGCTTATGATATTTCTGGAGATCCGATTCGTGTTTCTGACTTAAAAGTAGAAGGTGCGATTACCGCTTTATTGAAAGAGGCCATTAAGCCGAATCTGGTTCAAACTTTAGAGGGGACACCTGCTATCGTTCACGGAGGACCATTTGCCAATATTGCACACGGATGTAATAGTGTGATGGCTACAAAGATGGCCTTAACATTGGCGGATTATACAGTAACAGAAGCTGGCTTTGGGGCTGACTTAGGAGCTCAAAAGTTCCTGGATATTAAAGTGCCAGTATTAGGGAAGTCTCCAGATGCGATTGTTCTTGTCGCGACCATTCGATCGACTAAAATGCATGGAGGGTTGTCTCTCGAAGAGTTATCTAATGGAGAATCACTCGATGCATTAAGAGAAGGATTTAAAAACGTTGCAAAGCATATCGAGAATGTACAGAAGTACGGCGTTCCAATGGTCGTAGCCTTAAATGAATTTACGACGGATACTCCGGCTGAAAGAGAATTGTTTATGGAGCTTTGTGAAGCAATTGGAGTTGATTGCATTTTGTCTTCCGTTTGGGAAAAAGGCTCAGAAGGCGGAATTCATTTAGCCAAAAAAGTAGTGGAACTCTGCGAGCAGAATAGTCAGTTTAATGCATTGTATCCAGTAGATGCGACGATTCAAGAAAAGATTGAGGCGGTTGCTACCAAAATTTATGGAGCTTCGAAAGTGAATTATACCCAGAATGCACTCGAAGATTTAAAAGAAATAGAGCGTTTGGGTTGGAATGAAATGAATATTTGTATTGCAAAAACACCTTATTCATTCTCAAATAATGCAAAATTGAAAGGACGGCCAACCGATTTTGAGATAACGATTCGTTCACTTGTTCCTAAGTTAGGTGCTGGATTTATTGTTGCGCTGACAGGGAAAGTTCTTACAATGCCTGGACTTCCAAAAGTACCCGCAGCCTTAGGAATTACTGTAAGTGAAGATGGAAAAATTCAAGGCCTCTATTAGAGGTGACGAAAGGAGTTTGCATGAAAGATTTTAGAGTAGATCATTTAAAAAAATCTTATGGTGCAAAAACACTATTAGAAGATGTTTCTTTTATTATCAATGAAGGGGAACATGTAGGTCTCATCGGACAAAATGGGACTGGTAAAAGTACGCTTCTTTCGATTTTAGCTGGGGTCGATTTTGCAGAATCAGGAGATATTACAACTTCAAATGACTACAGAATTGGGTATTTATCTCAACAACCGGAACTAGACGATGAAGATACAATTTTTGAAGCGTTATATAAAGGCGATCATCCAACATTAAAAGTCGTTCATGATTTTGAAGAAGTGGTGGAACAATTACGCAAAAATCCAACGTCCCAAAGCCTTGCAAAACGATATAGTGACCTTGAGCAAAAGATGAATGAAATTGATGGATGGCAAGTAGAAGTTCAAATTAAAACCATTCTTCAAAAAATGGGATTGACGGATATCCAAAAGAAAGTTGGGACTTTATCCGGTGGTCAAAAGAAACGTGTTGGTCTTGCTAAAGTATTGATGGAAGAACCGGATTTACTCTTACTAGATGAGCCGACAAACCACTTAGACCTTGAAGCGATAGAATGGTTGGAAGGATACTTAGCTAATTATAAAGGTGCGATGATGCTTGTTACTCATGATCGTTACTTCCTAGAACGTGCGGTAACGCATATGTTTGAATTGGTCAATGGTCGTATTGAAGCCTATGAAGGAAACTATGAATCTTACTTAGAGCAAAGAAGCCAAAGAGAGCAAATTGCGAGCCGTATGAGCCAAAAGCAAAAGCGATTATACCAGAGCGAATTAGAATGGATGCGTCAGGGCGCAAAAGCTCGTACGACAAAACAACAAGCGCGTATTCAGCGATTTGAAGCATTAGAAAAAGATGTGAAACAGACAACTAGTCAAGAAAAATTAGTAATGGAATTTGACCAAACGAGAATCGGTAAACGGGTCTTCCAAATGGAAGATTCCAGCCTTTCGATTAATGGCCAACAAATTGTGAAGAATCTGGACTGGATTATTCAGAGTAAAGCACGTATTGGGATTGCGGGTGTGAATGGAGTCGGAAAATCAACCTTTCTGAATGCGATAGCTGGGCAAATTCCATTTGACAGCGGTCAGTTTGTTGTAGGGGAGACTGTTCGAATTGCGTATTATAAGCAACAAGACGAAGATATCCCAATGGATAAACAATTGATTCAGTACTTACGTGAAGAAGCAGAAGAAATTAAACGCGCAAATGGAGAAGTGGCATCCATTTCTGAATTACTAGAGACTTTTTTGTTTCCGAGACATTTGCATGGAGCTTATATTCACACACTATCTGGCGGAGAAAGAAGAAGACTTTATTTACTCCGTTTATTAATGACAAAGCCGAATGTTTTATTGCTGGATGAGCCAACAAACGATTTAGATATCGATACATTAACTGTATTAGAAGATTTTCTTCAATCTTTCAATGGAGCAGTTCTCATTGTATCTCACGATCGTTATTTCTTAGATAAAACGGTGGAGCAGTTATTTGTCATCCGAGGAGAAGGTCAAACGGAATTGTTCTATGGGTCTATGAGTGATTACTTAGAACAAGAGAAGGGTTTATCGAAAGTAGTTGTCGAAACTCCAAAAGAGGAAAAAAGTAAAGAGGAGACTACTAAGCTAACTCCGGCCAAGAAAATGACGTATCAAGAGAAGAAAGAATGGGAAACCATTGAAACGACGATACAAGAGTTAGAAGAAAAATTGGAATCATTGCAAAACGAAATGACTGCAAATGCGCAAGATTTTGCAAAATTACAAGCATTACAAGAAGAACTCGATAAAACAGAAGAAGCAGCTGCAAACGCCTATGACCGTTGGGAATATTTAGCAGAATTAGCTGGGAATTAATAGAAAGGAACAGACATGACGAAGCAGTATAAAGAGTTATTAACTAAAATTTTAGAAGAGGGTACGACAAAAACAGATCGTACCGGAACAGGAACGAAGAGTATTTTTGGGTATCAAATGCGTTTTGATCTTCAAAAAGGATTTCCACTTTTGACGACTAAAAGAGTCCCTTTTGGATTAATTAAGAGCGAATTATTGTGGTTTTTACACGGAGATACCAATATCAAGTATTTATTGGAACATAATAATCACATTTGGGATGAATGGGCATTTGAACGCTATGTGTCTTCGCCAAAATACAAAGGACCAGATATGACAGATTTTGGTCGCCGTTGCTTACAAGACGAAGCGTTTAATGAAGTTTATCAAGAAGTGAAAAAAGACTTCTGTGAGAAAATTTTATCGGATGATGCGTTTGCGGCGGAATTCGGAGAATTAGGGAATATTTATGGTTCACAATGGCGTCATTGGAAAACTTCAAAAGGAGAAACCATTGACCAAATCGAAGACTTACTCAACTTGTTGAAAAATTCCCCTGATTCACGTCGGATGATTGTTTCTGCTTGGAATCCAGAAGATGTTCCAAGTATGGCTCTTCCACCATGTCACACAATGTTTCAGTTTTATGTGGCGGATGGTAAATTAAGTTGCCAATTATATCAACGTAGTGCAGACGTGTTCCTCGGAGTACCGTTCAACATCGCAAGCTATGCATTATTAACACATTTAATTGCTAATGAAGTAGGATTAGAAGTGGGTGAATTTGTCCATACTTTAGGAGATGCACACATTTACTTAAATCATATGGAACAAGTAAAAACACAATTAGCGCGTGAAGAGATGGCGTTACCTACACTAGTTTTAAAACATCCTGAAAAATCGATGTTTGATATTGATGTTACGGATGTCGTGGTTGAAGGATATCAATCACATCCAACAATTAAAGCGCCTATTGCTGTCTAATGCAGGAGGAAGAAGATGTTAATTTATATTTGGGCTCAAGATGAGAAAGGTCTAGTCGGAAAAAATGGGACACTTCCTTGGCGTTTGCCGAATGATTTGAAGTTCTTTAAAGAAGTCACGATGGGGCAAACAATATTAATGGGTCGAAAGACTTTTGAAGGAATGGGAAGTCGCTTACTTCCGGGGCGACAAACCATCATCCTAACTACTAGCTCGGATTATATTGTTCCTGGTGCAGAAGTCGTAACGAATATTGAGGAGATTGTTGAAGATAGTCGACATGAGGATATTTATGTTTGTGGTGGAGCACAAGTATATAATCTGTTGAAAAATCATGTGGAACTTCTCTATTGTACGAGAATTCATGCTAGTTTTGAGGGAGATACTTATTTTCCAACAGAATTTCCTTGGAGCGATTTTATTAAAGTAAAATCGTTAGAAGGGGAAATGGACGAAAAAAATCTCTATCCTCACACCTTTGAAATTTATGAACGAAAAGAGGGTTCTTATGACCACTTGGCATGATGTGATTGGGGAAGAAAAAGAAAAGGAATACTTTAAAAAGGTTCGTTTGTTTGAAAGAGAAGAACGAAGTCGACATCAAGTTTTTCCAAAAGCGGAGAATGTGTTTAAGGCGCTTGAACTCACACCATTTGATCAAGTGAAAGTGGTTATCTTAGGTCAAGACCCTTATCACGGAGATCATCAAGCGCATGGACTTAGTTTTTCAGTGCAACAAGGTGTGGCACTTCCGCCTTCTTTGCAAAACATCTATAAGGAATTAGAAACGGATTTAGGAATCCCAGTTGCAAAGACTGGAGAGTTAACCTCTTGGGCAAAACAAGGGGTACTCCTTCTCAACACCGTTTTAACAGTCCGAGCACATGAAGCGAATAGTCATCGTGGAATGGGTTGGGAAACTTTTACGGATGCGGTGATTTCATCGTTAAATAAAAGTGATTATCCAATCGTATTTCTACTATGGGGAAGGCCAGCACAATCTAAAGAAAAATTAATTACCAATGAGAATCACTTGATTTTAAAGTCACCGCACCCAAGCCCGTTGTCAGCTTATCGCGGATTCTTTGGAAGTAAACCATTTAGTAAAATTAATGATTTTCTTTTAGCTACAAATCAAAAACCAATCGATTGGAGAGTTGAGTAAATGAAATTAATTCATTTACTCAATTTTTATGTTCATTATATGATTTTTATGATACAATCGATATAAAGTATGAATAGAAAGAAGGTATATCATGAATCTTAAGTCTAAAAGACTTCATTTTTTTGCAAGTTTATTGATGATTTTGTCAATATTATTTGTTGGTAATTCTTTTGCAAACGCTGCAGAAGGTAGAGAGTTAGAAAAAGTTATTTCGGGATTAGAATTATTAGATCAATCTGATACGAAGTTAACTCCAGATGAAAATGGCGTTTATCAAATACGAACGAACAATTCGTATAAGTTAAGAGCTACTTTCGATTTAGCAAGTTATGACAATAATATTAAAAATGGCGATTTCTTTAAATTAACAGTACCGCCTTCACTAACATTCTTTAATAATAATGATATTGAATTAGTTGATTTAGAGACTCAAGTTCCAATTGCAGATGCTCACTTTGAAAGTAATGGTGATAATCAAGGAGGAACTGTAACCGTTACTTTAAAAAACTTAGAAAAGTATTTAGAAAAGAAAGGTGCGGATACAGTTAAAGGAGTAAAAGGAAACTTAGCTCTAAACTTTATCTATAAGCAAGATGTAACCGACAAGACTGTTACTTTTGATTCTAAATCATTAAAAACAGTCATTACTCAAGTGCATACTTCAAAAACTTATACACCTGACGCGGTAGTTGGAGAAGAAAACTTTGCCAAAAATGGTGGTCAAGCAGTTAGAAAAGCTTGGGATTCGCCTAAATTAAAAGCTGCTGGCAGTCCATCTTCTGGCCAATATGTCTCTAGATGGAGAGTTCGTGTTAACACAAGTGGAAAGAATTTAGGGAATAATTTAGTTCTAAATGATGTTCTACCTCAATTGGATGGTACAGCAAGTATCCAATATATTCCTGAATCATTATTAGTCTATAAAGCCCCTTCGATGACTGAAGGAACTTCAGCAGATGCTGCTGATTTCGTTCTTTTAACTGAAGGAGTTGACTATACGGTTAATTGGGCAGCCGATTATAAGAGCTTCACAATTACATTTAAAGATGGAAGTCAAAAATATTATGTCACTTACGAAACAACTACACCTAATGATGGAAGCAAGGTAGCCAATATGGTTTCTCTTACAAAAGAAGATGGAGAAGAAATTACTCGTCGTACAAATGTAACAGACACAACTTTTACAGCTACTGCTACATCATTATTCTCAGGAACCATTGAGGCTGCTGGAGCATACACGATTAAATTAGTGAAAGTAGATGCTGTAACTGGTCAGCCAGTAAAAGATGCGGTGTATGTCGTTACAGATCCTAGCGGAGCAACCGTTGAATTGACGACGGACCAAGATGGAAATGCTGTTTCTCAAGCTTTTGACCAAAAGTACGTTGGAAAAGAATTTACTGTAAAAGAGAAAACAGCTCCAGAAGGATATGAATTAGACGAAACAGAATATAAAGTTGTTTTAGGAGTAGAACGTAGTCTTCTCAAATTGAAAGATCAACCAAAAGAAGTGACAACAACAACCACTACGACTACTACTACAACGACAACAACAACAACAACTGCTTCTACTACTGAAGCAACGACAACAACACAATCAACAACTACAGAAGCGACTACACAAGAACCTACCACTGAAGTTACAACTACAGAAAGTACGACAACTGCAGAAAATACCACCAGTGAAGCTACTACTGTAAATACTACGACAGCTGTCTCTTCTGAAGAACCTTCTACAACAGAAGATAAAAAAGAAGAACTTCCAAATACTGGTACAGGAAGTCAAGGCTTCTACATTATCGGAGGAATTGTTTTACTAGCAGCAGCTGCTGGATTATTATTCTTTGCAAAAAATAAAAAAGATGATAAATAATAGTATGAAAGACTGACAGTTATACTGTCGGTCTTTTTTATTTGGACTTGCAAATGATAAGGTTGAATATAGAAGTACTGAGGAGTAAAATAGAAGTAGGAAAAGAATATATGGATGGAGGGATTTTCAATGGAAAAACTGATGTCTTACTTCTATAAATTAGTTGCAATTGTGACCATCCTCTATTTAATGATTACAATCTACTTAATGAGTTTAGGAGATTCTTTAATCACTCGTGAAGGATGGTATGTCATTATCCTAAGTAGTTTTATTCTTGTGATTGTTTTTGGCCTAGAATATGCTCGCAGGAGATTCTCAGATAGCCTTTTTGAATTAATGTTAAATACGATAGGAATGCTTTGTTTAGGATGGTTGATGTTTGTTGTCCGTGCTTTTGGGGTTACTGTCAACAACCACGCAAGTAGTCTTCAGTTGAATAGTGTATTTCAACAAATCATTTCGGGATTCGAATGGAGTCGCTTAGTACTATTTATTTTAAGTATTGCTTTTGTGATTGGAAATGGGATTCTCTATTTAAAACAGTCTAATCTAGTAACTCATTCATAATCTTCTTAAAACGTTCCGTTTTTACTTTTTTTTGGCTCTTTGTCAAATAGTGTTGATGAAGAATTTTAGGAAGGAATTAAGCAACTAATTGTTGCTTAATTCCTTTTTGTTTTGTGCATAACTTTTTGTTATTAAAATAATCTTGTTTCTAAAATGGTAATAGTTTCTAAAGCAATAGGCATTTTTTTTAAGTACTTTTATTTTATTGTTTATTACTTCGATAGGGCCATTTGCTCTAGTTGGATGCTTACAAGTATTTTGAATATATGGCAGGTAAGTAATAAGAGACTTTAATACTCTTTTTAAACCAGGAGATAGATTTAATTGAGTAGCTGCTTCAATCGTTTCCTTGAATTCTAT
>NZ_KV786426.1:16208-16976 GCF_001806915.1 Granulicatella sp. HMSC30F09
AAGAGATGGATTGTTTTCTAAGATATAATCCATAATTCCTTTGGCTGTTATAAAGCTTTCAAAAAGCTTATAATGATTATATTTATAGTTCTAAAGTTCATTAGGATTCTTTAAAATTAACTTCCAATAATGTTTTAACTTTCGATATAATTTAGCGACTTTATAACGATGCTTATTCATGACACGTACCCGAGTTCGATTTAATTCTCTATTTAAGGCTTGTACGATGTGAAACCGATCAATGATAATTTTTGCGTTAGGAAACATTTCTTTTATTAATTGAATGTATGGCAAGTACATGTCGATGGAGATAGTTTTTACTTTTAATCTAGTCTTAGGCTCAAAACGATGAAAATACTTTTTCAAACTGTAAGATTTTCTATCTCGTACAACATCGACTAGCTTGTATGTTGTGCTATCACAAATAATGAAGCTCATATTACTATCAGAAGATTTAACAGATTTAACAGATTTAAATTCATCAAAACACAAATGCTCAGGTAAATCGTGTAATGGTTTAATCGTTAGGAAACGTGCTGTATCATCTATGATACGTCTTACAGTATGAACTGAAACATTTGTTTCTTTTGCGATATATGTTTCAGATACTGTTTCACTTATCTTTGATTTAATTTCATTTTTTAAACGTTTCGAAATATGACAATGTTTTTCTACGATTCGACTAGTATCTGCGGTAAATGAAGAGCCACATTCTCTGCAGAGAAATCTGTGCTTGCGTAGATTTAAGTAGGCCGGTAGGCCTGAAAC
>NZ_KV786426.1:16996-26759 GCF_001806915.1 Granulicatella sp. HMSC30F09
TTTAAGTAGGCCGGTAGGCCTGAAACAGAACAAAGAGTGATACGAGACGTTTTCGTCCCATTTTTAACGATATTATTATTTTGGCTAACACACCCGCAGACCGTACAAAATGCTGGGTTATGCGTATATGTAGCTGAATAAAATAAAGATTTTCTCTTTTTAAATATCTGCTCTTGAACTTTATCATCCCAAATAATGTTTTTATCTTTGATTTGTAGAGTAGATTCTAGTATATTGTTCATATGGTCATCATCCTTTTGTTTTAGGTTTAGGCGCTTTTAATATAATGGATGTTGGCCTTTTTGTATACACTAAAATAGGGTTGGTGAAAAATTTCCATCAGCCCTAAAAATTATAGAACCGAAGATTCCGCTTACTCTTATTTTTGTGTATTGTATGAAATTTGTGGTACAATTTTGGAAAAGATTAAAAGTTTTTAAAAGGAAGAAGGTACAGTATGAATAAAAAGTCTAAATGGCTTGGATTTTTCACTACTTCATTAGTTATTTTATCTATGGTGTTTATAGGGAACAACTCAGCAAAAGCAGCTGAAGTTCAACATGGATTTTCAATTAGTGAGTTCGTTACGAAGAAAGAATCACTAGAATTAGTAATGACCGGATTAAACGGAAAAGATATTTATAATATTTTTGGTATTTGTTGTACGGTTCTGTGTATTGGTTTGATGATCTATGTGAAAATCAAAGAAAAGAATGATAAAAATAAATAGATATTATAAAAGCTAAACGATTTGGTTTAGCTTTTTTTCTTTGATGAGCATTCCTTTTTGAATTATTCTATATAAACGATAAAATAAGAACAAACGTTCAAAATGGAGAAGGGTAGATGCGAAAAATTTTACATGTAGATATGGATGCATTTTTCGCATCAGTGGAACAAAGGGACCATCCTGAGTGGAGGGGAAAGCCTGTGATAGTAGGTGGAAAACCAAACCAACGCGGTGTTGTGTCAACTTGTTCCTATGAGGCGAGGGCTTTTGGGGTCCGTTCAGCGATGCCAACTGCTAAAGCGATGAAGCTCTGCCCGAAAGCGATACTCACGCCTGGGAGATATGAGTTATATAAAGAAGTTTCCGCTCAGGTGCATGAAGTGTTTCGAACCTACACAGATTTAATCGAATCACTCTCGATTGACGAGGCCTATTTAGACGTCACGGATAATAAGAAAGGAATTCAGTCTGCAACAGTAATTGCTCACGCGATTCAAAAGGATGTCTACGAAAAAACAGGGCTCACTTGTTCCGTTGGAGTATCTTTTAATAAATTTCTTGCGAAAATGGCTTCGGGTTATCATAAGCCGTCTGGTGTTACTGTGATTACACCCGAAAATGCAAAAGAATTTATTAAGAATATTCCGATTGAAGATTTCTATGGGGTAGGGAAAGTGAGTGCTGAGAAGTTAAAAAAGGCTGGAATCGAAACAGGAGCAGACTTGTTTCCTTTGACGGAAGAAGAATTAGAACTAAAGTTTGGAATTCTAGGACCACGTCTCTTTAAACAGGTTCGTGGAGAGTCAAATGATCAGTTGACACTTCATCGTGAGCGAAAATCGTTTGGGACAGAACGAACCTTATTAAAGGACACAACGGATCATGGAATTCTGACAGGGTATTTAGATAGTTTTTCAGAAGAATTAGAGCGGATGCTGAAGAAAAGAAGTTTAGCTGCTAGAACCGTCACGCTCAAATTAAGAGATTCTAATTTTAATACAACAAGTAAAAGTGTTACATTACGGGAGTATTTTAATAAAAAAGAAGAAATTCTTCAGCTTGCATTGCAACTATTTGAAGAAATGATGGATGAAAAGCCAATTCGTTTGATTGGGCTAAGTGTTTCGCATTTAGAAAAGACAGATAAAATTTATAAACAATTAAAACTGTTTTAATAAATTAGTACAGTTCTAAAAGTGAAACTAGTACAGTTTGCAAGTGAAAACTATAGGTACATTTGCTGAAAATAGATGAAAACAGATAAAGAGTTGAACAAATCGGAATAAAAAAAGACTTTATAAAGCGTAACAAAATAGAACTTTATTCACAAAGTTAACCAAAACGCTCTATAAAGTCTTCTTTGCTTGCATAATTCACAAAAGTTTGTTAAATTATTATACGATAGCAGAGGGAATAGTACAGTTTTAACTACCTGTTTTGTCTGTGAAGCACAATTTCTTATAGAAAAGGGGAAAAAAGAAGTATGGCAACGAAGAAAAAATTCAATCTCGATGCACTTTTCACACCAAATAACACGAACTTTGAAATGGTTCAAGTGTTAGACGCAGAAGGAAAAGTTGTAAATCCTGACTTAGTACCAGATTTATCTGACGACGAATTAGTTGAATTAATGACAGATATGGTATGGTCTCGTATTTTACACGAACGTTCAACTGCATTAAACCGTCAAGGACGTTTAGGTTTCTATGCTCCAACAGCTGGACAAGAAGCTTCTCAATTAGCTTCAATTAAAGCAATTGAAAAAGAAGACGTTCTTTTACCTGGTTACCGTGATGTACCTCAATTAGTAAAACACGGTTTACCATTATCACAAGCATTCTTATGGTCTCGTGGACATGTTGCAGGTAACATGTACCCAGAATCATTAAAAGCTTTACCACCACAAATCATTATTGGTGCACAATATGTTCAAGCAGCAGGTGTTGCTTTAGGTTTACAAAAACGTGGTAAGAAAAACGTTGCAGTAACTTATACTGGTGATGGAGGATCTTCACAAGGGGACTTCTACGAAGGTATTAACTACGCTGGTGCTTACAAATCACCTGCAATCTTCTTCATTCAAAACAACGGTTGGGCAATTTCAACTCCTCGTGAGTTACAAACAGCTGCTCCAACATTAGCTCAAAAAGCTGTTGCTGCTGGTATCCCTGGTATCCAAGTAGATGGTATGGACCCATTAGCAGTTTACGCTGTAACTAAAAAAGCTCGTGAATACGCAGTTGCTGGAAACGGTCCTGTGTTAATCGAAACAATCTGCTTCCGTTATGGTCCTCATACATTATCAGGTGACGATCCAACTCGTTACCAACCAGAAGGAATTCAAGATGAATGGGCTAAGAAAGATCCATTAATTCGTTTCCGTAACTACCTAACAGCTAAAGGCTTATGGTCAGAAGAAAAAGAAAACGAAGTAATCGAAGCAACTAAAGAAGAAATCAAAGAAGCTATTAAAGAGGCTGACAAACAACCTAAACAAAAAGTTTCATTCTTCTTAGAAACAATGTTTGAAGAACCAACAAACGTTATTAAAGAACAAATCGAACACTTTAAAGCAAAGGAGAATAAATAATTATGGCACAAATGACAATGATTCAAGCCATCACTGATGCATTGGCTGTTGAATTAAAACGTGATGAAAATGTCCTAATTTTCGGGGAAGACGTTGGTAAAAACGGTGGGGTTTTCCGTGCAACTCAAGGACTTCAAGATGAATTCGGTGAAGACCGCGTTTTCAATACTCCTTTAGCAGAATCTGGTATCGGTGGTTTAGCAATCGGTTTAGCTTTAGAAGGTTACCGTCCAGTTCCTGAAATCCAATTCTTCGGATTTGTATTCGAAGTAATGGATAGCGTGGTAGCTCAAGCAGCTCGTACACGTTACCGTATGGGTGGAACTCGTAACATGCCAATCGTATTCCGTTCACCAATGGGTGGAGGGGTACATACTCCAGAATTACACTCAGATAACTTAGAAGGTTTAGTAGCTCAATCACCAGGTTTGAAAGTGGTTATCCCTTCAAACCCATACGATGCAAAAGGGTTATTAATCTCAGCTATTCGTGACAACGACCCAGTTGTTTACTTAGAGCACATGAAATTATATCGTTCATTCCGTGAAGAAGTTCCAGAAGGAGAATACACAGTTCCTCTAGGAGTAGCTGCTGTAACTCGTGAAGGTAAAGACGTATCTGTAATCACTTACGGCGCAATGGTTCGTGAAGCTGTTAAAGCTGCTGAGAACTTAGAAAAAGAAGGAATCTCAGTAGAAGTTATCGACTTACGTACTGTTTCTCCATTAGACTTAGACACAATCTTAGCATCAGTTGAAAAAACTGGTCGCGTAGTGGTTGTTCAAGAAGCACAACGTCAAGCTGGTATCGGCGCAATGGTAATGTCTGAAATTTCTGAACGCGCAATCTTAAGTTTAGAAGCTCCTATCGGACGTGTTGCAGCTCCAGATACAATCTTCCCATTTGGTCAAGCAGAAAACGACTGGTTACCAAATGCTAGCGACATTGAAGCTAAAGTTCGCGAAACAGTGAACTTCTAATTTAACAATTTTCATTCTAAAGAGCCTCTCACTTGAGTGTGCTCTTTAGAGTTTTATAAAAATAAGAAGGGATGTACAAGCATGGCTTTCCAATTTAAAATGCCTGATATCGGTGAAGGTATCGCAGAAGGCGAAATCGTAAAAATCGACATTAAAGTCGGAGATACAATTCAAGAAGATGATATTTTATTCGAAGTACAAAACGACAAATCTGTAGAAGAAATTCCTTCTCCAGTAAGTGGTAAAGTATTAGAAGTTAAAGTTCAAGAAGGTACAGTAGCACGAGTTGGCGACATCATCGTAGTTATTGACGATGGTTCAGGACCTGCAGAAGCATCTGCACCAGCAGCGGCTCCAGCGGCAGCACTTGCACCAGCTGCACCTGCAGCATCAAGCACTTTCCAATTCAAATTACCTGACATCGGTGAAGGTATTGCAGAAGGTGAAATCGTTAAAATCGACATCAAAGTAGGCGACAAGATTGCTGAAGATGACATTTTATTCGAAGTACAAAACGATAAATCAGTAGAATCTATTCCTTCTCCAGTATCTGGAACTGTTACAGCAGTTTTAGTATCTGAAGGAACAGTAGCTCACGTTGGTGATGTAATCGTTGAAATCGCAACAGAAGGCGGTTCTCACGCACCTGCAGCAGCGACTCCAGCAGCACCTGCAGCACCAGCAGCAGCTCCAGCGGCACCTGCAGCTCCAACTGGAGTTCCAGCAGCAAGCAACCCTGGTAAATTAGTATTAGCAATGCCTTCAGTTCGTCAATATGCACGTGAAAAAGGTGTTGATATTACAGCAGTAGTTCCAACTGGTAAAGGTGGACGCGTAACTCGTGAAGACATCGATAACTTCGGTGGCGCACCAGTGGCAGCTCCTGCAGCAGCTCCAGCAGCAGTAGAAGCTCCAGCAGCACCAGCTCCAGCAGCATCAGCACCAGCAGCGGCTCCAGCTAAACCATTCGTTGGATCAGCAGAACGTGAAGAACGCGTTAAATTAACTCCAATGCGTAAAGCAATCTCTAAAGCAATGGTTAACAGCAAACATACTGCACCACACGTTACATTACATGACCAAGTTGAAGTTTCTAAACTTTGGGATCACCGTAAGAAATTCAAAGATGTTGCAGCTGCACAAGGTACTAAATTAACATTCTTACCTTACGTTGTTAAAGCTTTAGCAGTAGCAATGAAGAAATTCCCAGTATTGAATGCTTCTATCGATGACGCATCTCAAGAAATTGTTTACAAAAACTACATCAACATCGGTATCGCTACAGATACAGATTTAGGTTTATTCGTTCCAAATATCAAAGATGCGAATACTAAGAGCATGTTCGGTATTGCAGATGAAATTAACGCATTAGCTGCAAAAGCTCATGAAGGTAAATTAACAGCTGCTGAAATGGGACAAGGAACAATTACAATCTCTAACATCGGTTCAGTAGGTGGCGGTTGGTTCACTCCAGTTATCAACTACCCTGAAGTTGCGATTTTAGGTGTTGGTACAATCGTTCGCGAACCAGTAATCAACGAAAACGATGAAATCGTAATCGGACGTAACATGAAATTATCATTAAGCTTTGACCACCGTATCGTGGACGGCGCAACTGCTCAAAAAGCTATGAACGAAATCAAACGTCTATTAAACGATCCAGAATTATTATTAATGGAAGCTTAATTCATTAAACAGTTAGGAACGACGTAGACGCGTGTTTACGTCGGTTCCTTATTTGAAAACTTTTAAGAGGTGAAAAAAATGGTAGTAGGCGATTTCGCTATTGAACTAGATACAGTCGTAATCGGTGCTGGCCCTGGTGGATATGTTGCAGCTATTCGTGCAGCACAAGAAGGTCAAAAAGTTGCGATTATCGAGAAAGAATATATTGGTGGTGTCTGCTTAAACGTTGGATGTATTCCTTCTAAAGCATTGATTGCTGCTGGACATCATTACCAAGAAGCACAACACTCAGAAGTATTTGGTGTGACTGCTAAAGAAGTTGTTTTAGACTTCGCTAAAACTCAAGAATGGAAAGATAACCAAGTTGTTAAGAAATTAACTGCTGGTGTTGAGTACTTATTAAAGAAAAACAAAGTTGAAATCATTCGTGGAGAAGCTTTCTTAGTAGACGAACACACTTTACGTGTTGTGACTGAAGACAGCGCTCAAACATACTCATTCAACCATGCTATCGTAGCTACGGGTAGCCGTCCAATCGAAATCAAAGGATTCAAATTTGGCGGACGCGTGATCGATTCAACTGGTGGTTTAGGTCTTAAAGAAGTTCCTAAAAAATTAGTTGTTATCGGTGGTGGAGTTATCGGTTCAGAATTAGGTTCAGCATACGCTAACTTAGGTTCAGAAGTGACAATCCTTGAAGGTGCTCCAAGCATCCTTTCAATGTTTGACAAAGACATGGTTAAACTTGTTGAAGATAACATGGCTAAAAAAGGTGTTACTATCGTAACTAACGCAATGGCTAAAGAAGCTGTTGATAATGGTGACAGCGTAACTGTTAAGTACACAGTAGACGGCAAAGAAGAAGCGGTTGAAGCGGACTACGTTATGGTTGCTGTAGGTCGCCGTCCTAACACTGACGAATTAGGATTAGACGTTGCTGGTGTTGAAATGACTGAACGTGGTTTAGTAAAAGTTGACAACCAAGGACGTACAAACGTTAAAAATATTTTTGCTATTGGTGATATCGTTCCTGGACCAGCTTTAGCTCATAAAGCAAGCTATGAAGGAAAAATCGCTGCAGAAGCAATCTCAGGTAAAGCAGTGGCTGTTGACTACCGTGCAATGCCATCTGTTGCCTTCACTGATCCAGAACTTGCTTCAGTTGGATACACTCAACAACAAGCTAAAGATGCTGGTTTACAAGTGAAAGCTTCTAAATTCCCATTATCAGGAAATGGTCGTGCATTATCATTGAACGCTACTGAAGGTTTCGTTCGTTTAATCACTACTAAAGATGATAACGTAATCGTTGGTGCACAAGTTGCCGGAGTAAATGCTTCAGATATCATTGCTGAATTAGGTTTAGCAATTGAAGCTGGAATGAATGCAGAAGATATCGCATTAACAATTCACTCACATCCATCATTATCAGAAGTAGTTATGGATACAGCTGAATTAGCATTAGGTATGCCAATTCACGTTTAATTTTCATATTAATGAACTTAGAGGACTCGAATTTTCGGGTCCTTTTTTGTTGCTGTTACAGGAAAATGAAAGTATCTAACTTCTCGAATACGAACAATTATATAAGTGTTTTTAAGAATATTAGGCTTTTTGTTCAGGATAGCTTGATTGGAGTAGGGGTTATCGCTTATAATGAAGCGTATAAGACCGAATGAAGGAAAAGCTTCATCCTCCTCCATTCATCGAACCTTTATGTAAACGAAGGGGGATGTTTCATGTCTGAGGACAAGAAATTTAAGGATTCCTACGTACTTTGTATCGGTGGAATGAACGTAGACAAGAAAGTTCAATTACTCGAAGATCTCGTTCTTGAAACGAGCAATCCAGTAGTCTCGTCATTAAGTGCAGGCGGTGTTGCCAGAAACATTGCTGAAAATTTAGGACGACTAGGAATTTCTGTTAAGATGTTATCGGTAGCAGGAGATGACGAAAGTTTTACATGGCTTGAAAGAGAAACGAAAGACATTATTGATTTTTCATTAGTTGACCGACTGTCAGGAAAAATAACGTCGAATTATACAGCGATTTTGGACCTTCGAGGTGATATGTGTCTTGCTTTAGCAGATATGACCATTTGTGAGGAGATGACACCTAGGTGGCTCACTTCGCATGAAGAAGCGGTGAAAGAAGCAGCGCTCGTCATTGCAGATCTCAATCTTCCTCAAGAAACATTAGCAGCGCTTATACAGCTAACAAATGAAGGAAAAATTCCACTGGCCATTATTCCAGTGAGTGGACCTAAGATGAAACGAATCCCTGACAAATTACACGGAGTGACTTGGATTGTCGTGAATGAAGATGAGTCAAAAACGAGGTACGGCGAACACACGCTTTCGGTACTAGCTACTTTGTGGCAGAAGGATGGCGTTGAAAATATCGTCATTACAAAAGGAACGAAATGTGGTGTTTTTGCAGATGTTACAGGAATCGTAAAGACTTTTACACCGATTAAAGCAGAGCAAGTCTGTGATGTGACAGGAGCAGGAGATTCATTTTCTTCTGGAGTGCTTTACGGAGCTCTTAAGGGGGCTAGCTTGGAAGAATCGATAGGATACGGATTAACGAATTCGTACTATACGGTCCAAGCCATTGAAACAGTTCGAAAAGACTTAAACGCTAAGTCATTTGAAAAAGAATATCAACAATTAAAGGAAAGAGGTTTATCATGAATCCATTATTATCAATCAGTAAAGAAGTGCAACACGCTTTAGACAACAACTTACCAGTCGTTGCGTTAGAATCAACCATCATTTCACACGGAATGCCATATCCACAAAACGTTGAAATGGCTAAAACTGTTGAACAAATTATCCGCGACAATGGAGCTGTTCCTGCAACAATCGCCATCATGGACGGAAAATACAAAATTGGTTTAGAAGAAGCGGACTTAGAACGTCTTGCAAAAGAAAAACCAGTCGCAAAAGTATCACGCCGTGACTTAGCTGAAACATTTGCAAAAGGCGTGCTAGGTGCAACTACAGTAGCGACAACGATGATTGGTGCGCACTTAGCGGGTATCAAAGTATTCGTAACTGGCGGTATTGGTGGGGTTCACCGTGGCGTTGAAGAAACAATGGATGTCTCAGCAGATTTAGATGAATTAGGGCAAACTCCAGTTACAGTTGTCTGTGCTGGTGCCAAAGCGATTCTTGATTTACCACGTACTCTTGAATATTTAGAAACAAAAGGAGTACCAGTTGTAGGCTATCAAACTGACTACTTACCAGCGTTCTACACACGTACTTCTGAGTACAAATTAAACAGCCGAGTTGAATCAGCTAAAGAAGTTGCTGAAATGATTCGTTACTCTGAGTTATTGAACCTTAAAGGCGGTATCTTAGTCACAAACCCAATCCCAGCTGAACACGAGATTCCACATGAAAAAATCGATGCGATTATCGATCAAGCGGTTCGTGAAGCAGACGAAAAAGGTGTTCACGGAAAAGACAGCACACCATTCTTATTAGCGAAAATCGTTGAGTTAACAGGCGGGGAAAGCTTGAAGACAAACATTCAGCTTGTTTATAACAACGCGAAGCTTGGTGCGCAAATCGCAAAAGAATACCAAGAAGGAAAATAATCAAAGAAAAAGGCTTTATGGATTACAACGAATCCTTGCGGATTTGTTTGTAGTTGCTGTGACATGGCACCGGTTCGAGCCCAAGGTCTCTCACCTTTAAAGCCTCAAAGAGGGCGTATGGATTAAAAAATCCCACGCCCTCTTAGCACAGTGGTTGAATGGAATGAGTTTCG
>NZ_KV786426.1:26779-43810 GCF_001806915.1 Granulicatella sp. HMSC30F09
ATTCAACTTTGTGGGGGAAAGAAAACGAAATGCCATAGATACAATGTATCTATGGCATTTCTGTCTTTCTCCCTCGTTTTAATGCTATTCCCGTTATTGCTAATATAGAATCCGTGGATACGACGTAATCCATAATTGAATGATTATCTTTTGGGATTTGTGCACAAGAGAAGGAACCTGCGCTGCTTGAGTTAGTAAGTTTGAAGGGCGTGCTATTAACAAATTAAACTGAAAAGCAGTTTTAAAATTTGAGTTATTGTCTCAAATTTTCGAGGAATCAACCTATTTAGTAAATTCTGTAAGAGTAGGATTAAACCATATAAAGCACCAAGAAGATGATGACTGAGAATCTGGCGGATTCGTTGTCGTAATAATGGGAAAGTGCATTAAATGCGAATTAGCAGGAGTTAGAAATGTTTTTCTTACTCCTGCTTTGAGGCTTTAAAGGCGAAAGACGTAAGGCAAGAGGTGGTGCCCCATTACAACGACAATGAAAAAATCCGCAAGGATTCTCAGGAATCATCTTCTTTATTAAAAAGTTTTTTTATGCATAAATGGAAACTCTTGCAGAAAAAGTGTATACTAAATAGGTATGATTGTGAGGTGGCGAAATGGCCAATTATAGTTATCCAATTGATTTGGAATGGTCGCATGAAGAGATGAGTAAAGTCATCAAACTTTGGAATGCGGTCGAAGAGGCTTACGAAAAAGGGATCCAAGTCGAGGCATTCAAAAAAGCCTACCAAGAATTTAAAACGGTAGTCCGTAGTATCGGTGAAGAGAAGAGACTTGGCCGTGAATTCGAGGAAGTAAGTGGATATAGCCTTTATCGTGTTGTCCAAGCAAGTAAAAACGCAGCAAAAATTATTCGTATGGAAGGATTGGAAAAATAATGGATTTATTAGCAACACACCTATTAGTAAATGACTGGATTATGGAGGCTGGACAAAAAATCCGTCACAGCTTTGGTGAACCATTAAAAGTAGATACAAAAACAAGCCGTAATGACTTAGTAACAAACGTGGATAAAGAAATCGAACAATTCTTTATCGCAAAAATTCGCGAACAATTCCCAACACACAAAATCATGGGAGAAGAAGGTTTCGGTGACGAATTAACTTCAATGGACGGTTACGTTTGGTTAATCGACCCAATCGATGGCACATTGAACTTCGTGAAACGTCAAGAAGACTTTGGGATTATGATTGCTTTATATAAAGATGGCGTTGGTCTATTAGGCTACATTTACGATGTAATGCGTGACCGCTTCGTATACGGTATTAAAGATTATGGTGCATACTGCAATGGCCGTCGTATTTCAACTCCTGAAATCCACAGCATTGGCGACAGCTCAATTAACGTGAATGGATTCATGTTATTAGAAGCTAACGATAAAGAAGCAGAAATGATCCGTAAAGCAATGGTTACTCGTACTTACGGAGCTTCTTCGATTGAGCATATCCAAGTAATCTTAGGAAAATCTGTAGCGTATGTTTCTACATTACTTGCTCCATGGGATATCGCACCTGGAATGGTTATCGCTAAAGAACTAGGATTACACTACAGTACAGTTGACGGAAAAGAAGTAGACTTCTTAGTTCCTAACAAAAAGACAACAGGTGTTATCTGTTCTAAAAATATTGCTGACGAAATTATCGCAGCATTTAAATAAAAATGAGTGGAGGGGCGTAAGAGATTACGCCTCTTTGTTTTAAAGGAGAACGTATGAATATTGCAGTTTATTGTGCGGCAAGCCAAAGTAATTGCCCTGCATTTGATAAGAAAACAGAAGAACTAGGAAAGTGGATGGCAAAACACAACCACACGCTTGTCTACGGTGGTGGAAATACTGGACTCATGGGAGTAATAGCGAACGCCGTAATGAAGGAAGGCGGCAAAGTGATTGGCGTGATGCCGCAGTTCTTTGTAGACCGTGAAATTGCGAAACAAGATATCACGAAACTTCATATTGTCGATACGATGTCGCAGCGTAAAAATCAGATGATTGCACTCAGTGAAGTGTATATTGCGCTTCCTGGTGGTCCTGGTACCCTTGAAGAAATCTCTGAGGTCGTTTCTTGGGTACGTGTAGGACAAACGGATGGTATATGTATCTTCTATAATATGGAAGGCTATTATGATCATTTAGAAGCCTTTTTCGATAAAATGATGGAGGCGAACTTACTAAGCAAAGAAGACAGAAGCCAAATTCATTTTGCGAAAACTTTGGCTGAAATCGAAGAGTTGATTGAAGCTCATAAAAAGCGTTAGAAGTGATTCTAGCGCTTATTTTTAATAGCGAAAAGGTTTGAACTTTGCTATAATAAAGGATATGAGTTTAAGGGAGGGCAACGAATGGAATTAGAAAAAACAACGCAAATGAACTTGCTTGTAGAGTTCTATGGCAGCCTTTTAACCGATAAACAACTCGAATATATGGAGCTCTATTATGGGGATGATTATTCGCTTGGTGAAATCGCCGAAGAATTTGACGTGAGCCGTCAAGCAGTATATGATAATATCCGCCGCTCGGCAAAGTTATTAGAAAACTACGAAGAGAAATTACATCTGGTCGCTGATTTCTATAAACGCCAAGAGCACTATGATGAATTAGAAAAAGAAATTCAAAAGAACTATCCTGAGGCAACACAGCTTGCTTCAATCGTTTCAAAATTACAAGAGATGAATAAATAAACTCAAGGAGTGAAATTATGGCATTCGAAGGATTATCAGATCGTCTGCAAAATGCGATGACTTCCGTTTCACGAAAAGGAAAAATTACGGAAGCTGACTTAAAACAAATGATGCGTGAAGTGCGTCTTGCGCTTTTAGAAGCCGACGTTAACTTCAAAGTTGTAAAAGACTTCGTGCGTAAAGTCAACGAACGTGCATTAGGTGCCAATGTGCTTGAAGCATTATCACCAGCACAACAAGTCGTTAAAATCGTTAACGAAGAATTAACAGAATTAATGGGGGGCGAACAAGCGCCGTTCCGTTTTGAAGCGAAACCGCCAACGGTAGTAATGATGGTCGGTCTTCAAGGGGCCGGTAAAACAACGACTGCTGGTAAACTCGCTTCTTTCATGGCGAAACATGAAAAGAAACGCCCATTACTCGTTGCTGCCGACGTGTATCGTCCAGCCGCGATTGACCAATTACAAACATTAGGAAAACAATTAAACTTCCCAGTATTCTCACTTGGAAATCAAGTCAGCCCAGTGGAAATCGCCAAACAAGCGATTGAAAAAGCGAAAATTGATGGTCGCGATTTAGTGATTATCGATACGGCCGGTCGTTTGCATATTGACGAAACCTTGATGGAAGAATTACAAAACATCAAGGCAGTTTCAAATCCAAGTGAAATCTTACTCGTTGTCGACTCAATGACAGGGCAAGATGCCGTAAACGTTGCTCAAACATTTAACGAACGTCTGGATATTACAGGGGTTATCCTTACAAAACTTGATGGGGACACTCGTGGTGGTGCGGCTCTATCTATCCGTTCTGTTACAGGAAAACCAATTAAATTTACAGGTCGTGGGGAAAAATTAGAAGACTTCGAAATCTTCTACCCAGAACGTATGGCTTCTCGTATTCTTGGTATGGGGGATATGATGACCCTTATCGAGAAGGCGCAACAAGACTTCGATGAAGCAAAAGCGCAAGAAATGGCTGATAAAATTAAAGCAAATACCTTTGACTTTAATGACTTTATCGACCAATTAGACCAAGTGAATAAGATGGGACCACTTGAAGACATCTTGAAGATGATTCCAGGGTTAAATAAAATGGCTGGTCTAAACGACTTAAAAGTGGATCCAAAAGATACAGCTCGTATGAAAGCTATCGTCTTATCGATGACTCCACAAGAGCGTGAAAATCCAGATATCTTATCACAAGCTCGTCGAAAACGGATTGCGGCAGGTTCAGCTCGTCCATTAGCAGAAGTGAACCGTTTAATTAAACAGTTCAACGAGTCTAAGAAGATGATGAACCAAATGTCCAATGGTAATATGAAAGGCCTAGAAGGCATGATGAACCAAATGGGCATGGGCGGACGTACGAATAAACTTGCTCAAATCGGTATGCAACAATACGCACGCCGTCAAAAACAAAATAAATTGAAAAAATTAAAGAAAAAACGTTAGGAAACAGCGTTATAAAATAATAAAAACCGCAACATCTTACTAAACACGTAAGGTTGCGGTTTTTATTATGGTGAAGATAACGCAAAGAAAGGAGAACTCAATGGGAAATCAAACGAAAACATGGCATGTCATTCCAGCGGTAGTCGCAACGGCGATTATGAGCTTTTGTGGTGTGCTGATTGAAACCGCAATGAACGTTACCTTCCCAACATTGATGACAGAATTCAATACAGATTCTTCAGGGATTCAATGGGTAACAACAGGATACTTACTGGCGATTGCCATTGTCGTGCCTATTACGGCGTATTTAACACGAAACTACACAATTCGCCAACTCTTCTTGGCGGCGAACCTTTTATTTATCGGTGGGGTCTTAATTGACTGTATTTCACCAAACTTAGCGATTTTATTACTCGGACGCTTTATGCAGGGGATTGGAACAGGAATTGCACTTCCACTAATGTTCCATATCGTATTGACAAAAGTACCTTTGCACCAACATGGAACAGTGATTGGAATTGGAGGAATGACGACCGCTCTCGCGCCACCAATCGGACCAACATTTGGTGGTGTCGTCTCAAGTATGTTTGGATGGCGTGCGATTTTCTACGCATTGATTCCATTCCTTATTTTCTCATTAGTGATGGGACTTTGGGCGATTCAAGCGGAAGAGTCGCCGAAGAAACAACCGTTCAACTTTATGGCGTTTGTAACGTTAGGGATTGGACTCGCAAGCTTACTGATGGCGATTGAACATTTATCCGTCATCTACCTTGGAGTAGTAGTTGTGGCTTTTGCGGCATTCTTTTACTTTAACCAAGTGAATCCACTCTTATCGTTTAAACCATTCAAGCTTGTTCGCTTTAATGCGACACTTTATATCGTGTTAGCCTTCCAAGCAGTCGTCTTAGGTTTATCGTTTATTTATCCAAACTTTATTCAATTAGCGTGGGGAGAAACAGCCACAGTGGCTGGGCTCTTCATGTTCCCTGGGGCTGCGATGGTTGCGGTATTATCTGTTGTGTCGGGTCGTTGGTATGATAAATCAGGCCCGCTAAAACCAATCTTAACGGGATTAGTATTTGCGGTTGTTGGGGGAGTAGCCATCAGCGTCTTCTTCCCAGGGTTAACGATTTATCCACTCTTAGCGCTAAACGTAATCTTTATGACAGGGATTGGATTTGTAATGGGAAGCAATGTGACCTATTCGTTAGCGCAATTAAATTCAGAGATTCAAGCAGATGGGAATAGTATTGTGAATACATTGCAACAGTTCACTGGTGCGATTTCAACAGCTGTTATCGCACGTATTTTCAGCTCTTTTGATTCAAACTTAGTAACAGCAGGACAAATCAGTGTCATCTTTGTAACGACACTTGCGGTGATCGCCCTTGTTGTTTTCTTGTGGATTTATCCGCAAACGCAAAAGAAAAATTAAAATAGTGAGGCAATCCTTTTCTACTGGGAGAAGGGTTGCCTTTTTTAGTACTTATCATATGAAATGAAAAGAGGACTATAGTACAATAGATAGACGTGTGAAAGGAGAGCAAAATGTATTTACTAAAGAAATTATCGTGGTTTTTTAAATTAGAGTGGAAACGATATGCTATCGGGATTCTTGCATTATCTCTTGTTAGTGTACTGAATCTGATTCCACCAAGAGTGATTGGGGAAGTTGTCGATGCCATTGACCTGAAGACCTTAACAACATCGTCTTTACTATGGAACTTATTGCTGTTACTCCTTTCAGCAGTAGCCATGTATGGCCTTCGTTTTGTATGGAGACTATTCATCTTCGGGACTGCAAACTCGCTAGGACAGAGACTTCGCAATCGTCTATACGATCACTTCACAAAGATGTCTCCAAGTTTCTATCAAAAGTACCGTTCTGGAGATTTAATGGCTCATGCCACCAATGACGTGTGTGCTGTTGTCATGACTGCTGGTGGAGGTGTCATGTCGGCTGTCGATGCTTCGATTACAGCGCTAGTGACGCTAGCGACGATGTTCTTTGTGCTCGATTGGCGTGTGACGCTCGTTGCGATTATTCCATTGCCGCTACTGGCGATTGCGACAAATATTGTAGTTCGTGCGGAACATCAAAGTTTCAAAGAATCGCAAGAAGCTTTCTCACTGCTGAATAACCATGTAAACGAGAGTGTTTCTGGGATTAAAGTTACCAAATCTTTTGGATATGGAGAAAAAGAAACGGCGTCATTTTGGCAAACGAACCAAGATGCATGGAAGAAGAATAATCATGCTGCGAAATTTAATAATCTATTCGATCCAATCGTTTTGATTTTCGTGGGACTTAGCTACTTAATTAGCCTGGGGTATGGTGGGTATTTAATCCAACAGGGGGAATTTACGGTAGGAGAAATGATTACCTTCATGACATATCTAGATATGCTTGTATGGCCGCTTCAAGCCATTGGTTGGCTCCTAAATATCGGTCAACGTGCAAGCATCTCGTATCGTCGTATTGAAACATTATTGGAAGAGACAAGTGAAATTGAAGAAGCTCCAAACGCACTTGGGGTTAAAGAAGCGCGTGAGATTAATGTCGATATTCACAACTTCCGATATGAAGATGTGCCAACATTAGAAGACGTAACATTTCACCTCCGTCAAGGGCAAACGCTTGGGATTGTAGGCCCAACAGGTTCAGGAAAATCAACTCTCTTAAAATTATTCCTTCGTCAATATGATGCCGGAAAAGAAGAGATTTTAATGAATGGACACTCGATTCAAGACTATCGCATGAAGGACTTGCGTGCACTTATGGGATATGTGCCACAAGAACAGATTTTATTTGCGATGTCGATTAAAGACAATATTCGTTTTGGAAATCCAACGCTTTCTGACGAAGCCGTGATCGAAGCTACTAAAATCTGCGGACTGTATGACGATATTATGGCGATGCCTGAAGGATTCGATACGTTAATCGGGGAGAAGGGTGTCCTTTTATCAGGCGGTCAAAAACAACGTCTATCGATGGCACGCGCTCTTGTAGTGAATCCGGAAATTCTAATGTTAGATGATTCGTTATCGGCAGTTGATGCGAAGACAGAGCATTTAATTTTAGAGAACTTGAAACGTGAACGCAGCGACAAAACAACAATGATTACAGCGCATCGTCTATCAGCGATTGTGCATGCGGACCTGATTATCGTGCTCCAAGATGGACGTATTGTTGAAAAAGGAACGCATGAAGAATTAATGGCGCTTGGTGGATGGTATGCCAAAACTTACGACCGTCAACAGCTTGAAGCGACACTTGAGGAAGGGGGAGACGCAGTTGAACATGAAGACCTTTAATCGACTCATCTCCTACTTATGGCGTTATAAGAAGTCGAGTGCGATTGCGATTTTATTTATCCTCTTATCCAGTGTGACCGCAACGGTAATTCCGCTGATGGCTCGTTATTATATCGATACGTATATTGATAATGGCGTATGGAATGAAGGGTACTGGCTCCTGATGGTTTACTACTCATTATTCTTGTTACGTGTTCTACTCACTTATATCGGAACCTATGCTTTTAGTTATGTATCCAATAGTGTTGTTCGCGATTTACGTCAGGAGGCCTTTACTAACATGCAAAAACTCAATATGACGTATTTTGATACAACTCCAGCTGGAGCGATTGTCTCTCGTTTAACCAACGATACACAGGCAGTTAGCGATATGTTTAGTTCGATTTTTTCGACATCTCTAAGTACTTTATTTATTGTCGTGGCAACACTGTCTGCGATGTTTAGTATGAATGTTGGCCTTACGATTTTAATGGTTCTGTTTATTCCGGTGATGTTTGCATCCGTTAAAATTTATAACCATTTATCTCACAGCGTAATTCGTAAGACGCGTGAGAAGCTCAGTGAGATTAACGTGAAGCTTGCAGAAAGTATTGACGGGATGAAGATGATTCAGGCCTTCAACCAAGAAGATCGTTTAAGAAAAGAATTCGAACAGATTAACGAGGAACATGTGCAATTCTCGAATCGTTCGATTAACGTGAACAGTCTGTTCCTTCGCCCAGCGATGTCACTTTTGAAGCTTGTTGCCTATGCGGTCATTATTTTATACTTTGGCCTTACTTGGGAAGTAGCTGGAGTAACAGCAGGGGTGATGTACGCCTTTATTCAATTCTCGAATCAGTTATTTAATCCGTTAATTGATGTGACACAAAACTTCTCGATTATTCAAACATCGATGATTGCAGCAACGCGTGTCTTTGAAATCATCGATAATACTGATTATGAACCTGAACAACTTGGGAAGGTTACGCAGATTAAAGACGGGAAGATTGAATTTAGAAACGTCACTTTCTCTTATGATGGGAAACGAAATGTATTAAAGAATATTAACTTTGTCGTGAATCCAGGAGAGACCGTTGCCTTTGTCGGTTCGACGGGTTCAGGGAAATCCTCTATTATGAATCTCTTCTTACGATTTTATGATTTTAAAGAAGGGGAAATCTTGATTGACGAACTTCCAATTCAACAGTATTCAAAAGAAGTCCTTCGCGATAAAATCGGACTCGTACTTCAAGATCCATTCTTATTCCATGGAACGGTTGCTTCTAATATTCGCATGTACCAAGACATCACAGACGAAGACGTGAAGCAGGCGAGCGAATTTGTTGATGCTCATCATTTTATCGAACAACTTCCACAAGGATATGACCATAAAGTTTCTGAAAAGGGCTCAACATTCTCTAGTGGTGAGCGCCAATTAATCGCCTTTGCTAGAACGATTGCAGCCAATCCGAAAATCCTGATTCTGGATGAAGCGACTGCTAATATCGATTCGCAAACCGAAGAAGTGATTCAAACATCTCTTAAGAAGATGAGAAACGGTCGAACCACTTTAGCGATTGCGCACCGATTATCGACGATTCAAGATGCAAACCAAATCTTTGTACTCGATAAAGGTGAAATCGTAGAAAGCGGAACGCATACGGAACTCTTAGAAAAAGAAGGACTCTATTATAAAATGTACCAACTCCAAGCTGGGATGATGCAAGAATAACAATCGTTAGAAAAGACATAGCGAAAAGTCGCTATGTCTTTTTTTGCAAGTGTAACATTTTTGTTACGTAACATAATTATTACATCTTAAGTTAGAAAAGTTCAGTTGTATCAAAAATGATTTGTATCAAAATTGATACAAAAGGAGTTTTTGAATTAAAGTTGTATCATCTGTGATACGTATCATGCGGGATACACATGTAATAACTATAAAATTTTAAGAAGAATATAATGGTGTGAAAAAAGCGGCGAAAAATGATAGCGTTTCATATTGACACGTTCCAAAATTAATTGTACACTATCAAAGTAGAGGAGGATGATTATGACTAATCCATTACAAGAAGCAAGAAAAGAGCATGTACTAGTGTGCGCTCATAGAGGAACTTGTGGAGCTTCTGTAATTCAGAATACTCGACTAGCCTTTAATAACGCATTATTACATGGCGCTGATATTGTCGAACTCGATATCGTTCGTTCAAAAGATGGTATTTTTTATGGACTACATGACGGGGTCGAAAAGTATATTTTTGGAAAGGAAGTAGATATTAGAGAATTAAACTCTGATGAAATCGATCATCTTGTAGTGACGAATGAATTCGATAAACCACTTGAAGGTCATGTTGAGAGAGTCGATGTTATCTTAGATTATTTAGCAGAAAAGGATTGCTTTATCAACTTAGATCGTAGCTGGTTTTACTGGGATACGTTCCTTGATTATTTAAAAAAACGTCCAGATACAAGTTGTTGTATTTTAAAAGCTCCAGCTAAAGCAGAAATTCTAGAAGTTTTAAATGCGGCTAAATTTGAAATCGCTTTTATGCCAATCGTCAAGACTCAAGAAGAGTATCGGTTGGTTGAGCAATATGCCAACATCAATACAGTTGCTGTTGAGTTAATCTTTAAAACTCTAGATGCTGAAACGGTAAATCCTGATTTTATGGATGAACTTCATCAAAAAGGATTGCTACTCTGGGCCAATACTTTGACATTAAATAAAGTGTCTAAGTTATGTGGAGACTGTGATGACCATAGAGCAGTTTCAGGAGATTTAGATGGTAGCTTTGGCAAATTATTGGAAATGGGATTTGATATTATTCAAACCGATTGGCCATATTTATTAAGTTCATATATTAAAAATATACAAAAATAAAGGAGAATCTTTATGAACAAAACATTGAAAAAATTAGCTTTATTATCAGTTGCGATACTTGGTGCGGCATGTGCGCCTAGCACATCTTCTTCATCTGAAAGTACGCAAGCATCTTCTGGATCATCAGGATCTTCAGATGAAAAAATCGTTATTTACTCAAACTCAGTATCAAACGGTCGTGGAGACTGGTTGAAAGAAAAAGCTGCTGAAAATGGCTTTAATATTGAATTTGTAAGTATCAACGGTGGTGAGTTAGCAGACCGTGTTATCGCAGAAAAAAATAATGCGATTGCGGATATGATTTTTGGTTTAAATAATATGGAATTTAACCGTTTGAAAGATGAAAACTTATTGGAAAAATATGAACCAAGTTGGAAAGGCGAAGTAGACTTATCTCTTGGAGATGCAGACGGATTATTCTATCCATTAGTGGTGCAACCTTTAGTATTGATTGGTAATGAATCTTCAACAATGCCAAAAGATTGGACTGACTTAGCTAAACCTGAATACAAAGGTAAATATAATATCTTCAAATTAAGTGGAGGTACTTCAAAAGTTATCTTAGGAAGTATTGCTTCTCGCTACCGCGATGACAGCGGCGAGTTAGGAGTTTCTAAAGAAGGCTGGGACGTTATCAAGGGGTACGCTCAAAACGCTAAAGTCGTAGCAAGTGAAACAGACTATATTGGTATGATTATCGATAAAAAAGATGGTATTGAATATAACATGATGTGGGGTTCTGGTTATTTACAAAATAAAAACGAACGTAAATATAACTTCAATGTTATGTATCCAGAAGTTGGTGAACCGTTTGTAACTGAACAAATTGGTATTTTAAACACTTCTAAGAAGAAAGAAACAGTACAAAAATTCATTAATTGGTTTGGTAGTGCAGAAGTTCAAGCTGAATGGTCTAAGAAATTCTCTTCTATTCCAGCAAATAAAAAAGCTCTTGAACAAGCAAATGATGATGTTAAAGACTTTATGAGTAAAGTAAAATCTCAAAAATTAGATTGGGAATTCATTTCAAAAAATATCAGCTCATGGGTTGAAAAAGTTGAACTTGAATTTTTAAAATAGAATGATGAGGAATTGAACATGATTAAATTTGAGAATGTTCAAATTAGCTACGGTGACTTTGTCGCCGTAGATGATTTGAATTTAGAAATTAAAGAGGGCGAATTTTTTACATTCTTGGGGCCCTCAGGTTGTGGTAAATCTACAACTTTAAGAACACTAGTTGGTTTTATTGATCCTTCCAAAGGAAATATTTTCGTAGACGAGAAAGATATAACTCGTCTAGCTCCTGAAAAAAGAGAGATTGGTATTGTATTCCAAAGTTATGCTTTATTCCCAACTATGACTGTATATGACAACATCGCATATGGGTTAAAAATCAAAAAAATGCCAAAATCTGAGATTGATGCAAAAGTAAATGAAATTGCTCAAAAGATTAAAATTTCAGATAAACAATTACAACGAAATGTATCTGAATTAAGTGGGGGACAACAACAACGTGTGGCTCTTGCTCGTGCATTAGTATTAGAACCAAAAATTCTTTGCTTAGATGAACCTTTATCTAACTTAGATGCTAAACTTCGAATTGATTTACGTCTTGAATTAAAGAGATTGCAAAGAGATTTAGGAATTACTACATTGTACGTAACCCATGACCAAGAAGAAGCATTGACGCTTTCAGATAGAATTGCTGTATTCAATAATGGGTTTATCGAACAAGTGGGTACTCCACAAGAAATTTATAACCAATCTGCGACTGAGTTTGTTTGTGATTTCATTGGAGATATTAATAAACTTACTGAAGAGACAATGAAAGAATTGACTGGTAAGGAAGAAGAAAAAGTTGGATACATTCGACTTGAAAGAATTAAATTCAAATCGACTTCTGAAGAAGATTACACAATTAAAGGAACGGTGGTTGATACAGAGTTTAAAGGGGTATTAGTTCAATACACCGTTAAAGCTGAAAGTGGACAAATCCTACGTGTGATTCAGAAGAATGATTATCTAGAAATTTTTGAGTTAGGACAAGAATTAACATTATTTATTCATCCTAATGATATTCTACAGTACTAGGGGTGAGATTAATGGCCAAAAGAAATAGCCTAAGTCAATGGATTTTAAGACTCATTGTGGGCTGGATATTAATTGCATTAGTCATTTACCCAAACTTAAATCTACTAAAAGAAATTTTCTACAAAAATGGGCAATTTTCATTCACTGCTGTTCAGAAGATTTTTTCTTCTCAACGTGCAATGCAATCCATTCAAAATAGTTTTATTTTAGCGGTAGCATTAGTAATTACCGTTAATGTTGTCGGTACTTTAGTAGTTTTATTTACAGAGTACTGGGAAATTAAAGGTAGTAAAGTATTAAAACTTGGATATATGACGTCACTAGTTTATGGTGGGGTAGTATTAGTTACTGGATATAAATTTGTTTATGGAAGCAATGGTGTGATTACTAAATTCTTAACTCAAATTTTCCCAAGTTTAGATAGTAACTGGTTTACCGGGTTTGGTGCTGTATTATTTATTATGACTTTCGCATGTACATCCAACCATATGATGTTCTTACGAAACGCAGTGAGGTCGGTTGACTATCATACGATTGAAGCTGCAAGAAATATGGGGGCAAGTCCAGCAAATGTGTTGTTTAAGATTGTTTTACCTACATTGCTACCAACCATTTTTGCGTTAACAATCTTAACATTTTTAACAGGGTTAGCTGCAGTTTCTGCACCATTAATTGTTGGGGGAACTGATTTCCAAACCATTAACCCAATGATTATTACATTTGCTAAATCACAATCCTCAAAAGATTTAGCTGCATTTTTAGCTATGTTATTGGGATTAGCGACAATTATCTTATTGACTATCATGAATCGTGTTGAACGTGGTGGTCGTTATATGTCAATCTCAAAAACAAAAGCAAAAATTAAAAAACAAAAGATTCAATCACCAATTGGTAATGTGATTGCGCATATTGTCGCTTATGTTTTATTCTTCATCTATGTGATGCCAATTGTATTTATTATTTTGTATTCATTTACAAAACCATTAGCGATAAAACAGGGTGAAATTTCATTTACGAACTTTACGCTAGAAAATTACCAACAACTCTTTACAAGTGCTTCTGCATTTTCTCCTTACTTAATCAGTTTGGTGTATGCAGGATTGGCTGCAGTGTTAGTAACGATTTTAGCAATTGTGATTGCAAGAATCGTACGTCGTAGCACATGGAAATTTGATTTCCTTTTTGAATACGGTGCATTAGTACCATGGATTTTACCATCAACATTGATTGCTTTAGGATTTTTATTCACATACAACCAACCAAGATGGATTATCTTAAACTGGGTATTAATTGGTACTGTTGTAATGTTACTAATTGCTTTTATTGTTGTTAAATTACCATTCTCATACAGAATGGTGAGAGCTGTATTCTTCAGTATTGATGATGAATTAGAAGAAGCATCTCGTAGTATGGGAGCTTCAACTTTCAAAACGATGATTAAAGTTATCATTCCATTTATCTTGCCAACTGTATTGTCTGTGGCAGTATTGAACTTTAACAGCTTACTATCAGACTTTGATTTATCCGTATTCTTATATCATCCTTTATTTAAACCTTTAGGTATTGTTATTAAGGAAGCTAGTGATGAAACAGCAACTACAAATGCTCAAGCAATGACATTTGTATATACTGTAGTGCTTATGATTATTTCAACAGCAGCATTGTACTTAACAAGAGGAAGAAACTCTAAGAAATCAAAGAAAAAGAAATAACATTTAAAAGGCAATGAATATAAGTCATTGCCTTTTTTATTGGAGGAGATATTTTGAAAAATTTAGTGTTTGATATGGGAAACGTCCTCATTGAATGGAATAGTGAGAAGATTTTACAAGCTATTACAGATGATAGAAAATTACATAACTTGTTAAGAAAAGAGGTTTTTGAAACTGGTTTGTGGGTTCAAACTGATGAAGGTGTGAAGACTAGGGAAGAAATGATTGAGATAGTCACAGCTAAAATAGGGGAAGAGTATCGAAATGAAATAACTCAACTTTCAAGATACTGGTATAAATACGTGGATGTTTATACAAAGGTTCAAGATAGAATTATTGAACTTTCAAAAAATGGCTACAATATTTACATTTTATCAAATACAGCTTATACTTTTTATGATTTGGTAAAAGAAGGATATCTTCCAGCGGCTTCTATTGCTAAAGGAATCGTACTTTCTTGCGAAGAAAAAGTCTTGAAGCCCAATGAAAAAATTTATAACATCCTTCTTGAACGATACAATTTAGATCCTCACGATACGATGTTTTTTGATGATTTGTCAGAAAATATTTGGGGAGCAGCGTGTTGCGGGATTAATGGATTTGTTGTAGAAAATGAACGTGAATTATTAACTTACTTAGATAAGTTAAGGGAGGAAATGAATTGGCGACAATTAAGGACATTGCTAAATTAGCAGGTGTTTCTCACGGAACCGCCTCTAATGTTTTAAACCAGAGAGGTAATGTCAGTTCAGAAAAGATTTCTAAAGTCCTAAAGGCTGCAAAAGAATTAGGTTATACGATTAATCCTCAGGCTCAACTGTTGAGAAAGGGCTTCTCGAATAAAGTAGTTGTTTTTATTCCCTTTGTTTTAAAAGAACATTATTCTGTGTTCTACGAAAGTATATTACAACAGGCTGAAAAAGAGAGTATTGAGATTGAGGTTTTCTATTTTAAAGAAAAAAATTTACGAAGTATTGTAGAAAAGGAAAGTTTATTAAAACCTTCAGTTGCAGTATTTGTTGGGTATGTTCCAAAAGACAATGTGTTAACAATATTTCAACAGGATACGAAAATACATTTTGTTGATGTTTTGGAGGATCCGAATAAATATGGTGTTATCTCATTTGATTATAGTCTTTTAGCAAAAGAGTTAATAAAACGATTGAATAAAGGTAATCAAAAATTACTGTTAATCGATTATAAATTCGAGAATGGGAAATCATTATCTGAAGATATTTTGAATGAGATTTCTGAACATATTTCAATTGAGAGATTTTCAATGGAGAATAGGCAAGATTTAATTCGATTGTTTGAACAATATGAGAGGCTTGACGAGTTCAGCGCTATTTTTGCAATTGATAGAGAGATTCTTAGAAACATTCAAGAAATTCAGTCTTGGTTAGGAAGAAGCAGAATAGAAAATATTTTTGCTCTAGATAGTTTTCAACTTATTCGTGCAAAAAAAAATATTTTTGAGTTGGATTATAAATTGTGTGCTAAAAAGGTCATCGATATAATTAAAAATGGGGATATGGGTCGTATTCTGATGACACCAGAAGGGTTTAGAGCTAAAAACGTTTATACGAAATATGCAAATCCTCAGAAGATACGATTGCTAACGATTAGTTCTCCAACAACTCGTGTGTTGAAATTCTTATCAGGTATTTTTGAACATGAGACAAATATTCGCATTGAAATAGAAGAATTGGAATCTTCAGAGTACGATGTTACGAAAATTAAAAATAGTGCATTCACAAAGAGGTATGATCTAATCCGACTGGATATGGCCGTGTTACCTGAAGTGGCGGAGGATCTTTTTGTTCCTTTAGAGGATGTAGAAGGCAGTAAGAAACTTCTTAAACAATTTGACGAGAAATTACTAAACGAATTTATGTATTCAAATAAAAAATGGTATGGTGTTCCTTTAGATGTTTCCGTTCAATTACTTTATTATCGCAAGGACTTATTTTTAAATAAATTAGTTCAACGAGAGTTTTATGAGCGGTTTAGAAAAGAATTAATTGTACCACAAAGTTATGAAGAATTTGACTTGATTTGCCAATTTTTCACTAAGAATATAAATAAGGCATCTCAAACTGAGTATGGGCATAGTATTGCGATGAAAACGCCGCTCGTTGCTTCATGTGATTTCTTACCAAGATACCGTGAGCAAGTGTTAAATCAAGTTGATAATCCTTATCAAACGGCTTTAGAGCAATATAAGGCTAGTTTAAAAACTAGTGATCAGAACAAAGATAAATGGTGGGGAGATATCGTTCAGGAATTTGCTGAAGGAAAAACAGCAATGATGACCGTCTTTTCTAACTATTCAACAGTGCTTGCTGGTCAGTTGCAAAACGATATTGATTTTGGTGTAGCTCGTATTCCTGGAAAACAACCACTGATTGGTGGAGGAACTGTGGGGATTGTAAAAGAAAGTAAGATGAAAGAGCAAGCGCTATTATTTTTAGAATGGTTGTATAGTGACGAAATTTCTAAACTAATCGTAGCGCTTGGAGGAATGATTCTTAGTAAGGAAGTTCTAAGTAACCAAGAATTAATGGAAATGCACCCATGGTTATCACATTTGGAGAAGTCTATTCAATTAGGAAAAAGGCAAGTTTGGAATAATCAAAAATTCAGTTTGTCGGATGAAATAGAACTAGGCGAAAGAGTATTACAAGAAGTTTTTAACGATTGAAGAGATAAGGATTCTTATCTCTTTTTTTGCAGAAAAACAATGATCATACAATTTTTGATACGTATCAAAAATGATACAAACTTACTTAAAAACGAAAAGTGTATCATCTATGTTACGTATTATGCAGGATACACAGTGCATCAAAAAAATACCTTTGAGAAGACTGTACTGACCCCAAAAAGTTAGACAATTAAT
>NZ_KV786427.1:0-100603 GCF_001806915.1 Granulicatella sp. HMSC30F09
CTGGTTTGTCCAGTAAAGGGGGTACATATCACAATCGTAGCGCTTTTTTATTTAAGTGATAACTATGACTAACTTGAGATGAAGATAGTCCACTTTCAAAATGTTCAATTGGATTCATTTATTTTTCTTTGTTTTCTATTGTTACCAAAGAATTTCGCATTGAGCGCCCACCGTATCTTGAAAGGATTCGACAGGAGCTTGATTGGTTACAATATAGTCAATAGCATTGTAATTAGATAACTTGAAGTAATGACTCGTATTAAACTTTGAGTGATCCGCAAGTAGTATCGCAACATCAGAATTTGCAATCATCTGTTGCTTAAAAAGTGCTTGACTATGATTAGCTTCATAAGCAGCGAAACGGTCAAGCCCTCGACAGCTCATAAAGCAAATATCAGCATGGAAATTATTGATAAAACCCGTCGCAAAATCTCCCAAAGCCGAGTTTGTTCCATAGCCGATATGTCCTCCGCAGAAGAACAAAGTTATATTTTCATAATTGTTCAACTTACGTGCAATTTCGATCCCATTTGTAATCACACGTAAATTCTGAAGAGTTCCTAAGTGAGGAGCGAGTGTGGCGCACGTGGATGAACTATCGATAAAAATCGATTGGTTATCCGTTAAAAAAGTGGAGGCTGTTTCCGCTATTTGTTGTTTTCCCTGAGTTTCTTCATGGCTTCTGCTATCGTAAGCGTATTCAATATTGTTTGTAGTAACAAGTCGAACTTCACCATGAGATCGAATGATTTTTCCTTCTTTTTCCAATTTAATCAGGTCACGCCTCAATGTAGAGGTGGAGCAGTACATCAACGCTTCCAATTGAAAGGTTGAGATGATTTTCCTTTTCGTTAGAATATCCATAATACGGGACATTCGCTCGAAAGATACCATAATAAAACCCCCTAGTTGAACGTTTTTGAACATTTATGAACAAATTATAGCACAATACTTGAAGGATGTTCAATAGTTCATCCACGTATTGTATCCGCTTTCTTCAGTTGCTAATATATTAATCAGAAAGGGATGATACTATGACTTTTGATGAACAAGTAGTACGCGAACAAATTTGTGATGTGTGTCATAAAATGTGGCAACTAGGATGGGTAGCTGCCAATGACGGAAATGTCTCAGTTCGTATTGATGAGGATACCATCATCGCAACACCAACAGGTATCAGTAAGAGTTTTATCACTCCTGAAAAACTCGTTAAATTAAATATGAAAGGGGAAGTAATTGAAGCCAACGAAGGCTATCGTCCTTCAAGCGAAATTAAAATGCATATTCGCTGTTATGAAGAACGTGACGATGTGAAATCTGTTGTTCATGCTCATCCGCCAATTGCAACTGGATTTACATTGGCACATATTCCATTAGATACTTATTCACTAATTGAAAGTGCGATTGTTATCGGTTCAATTCCAATTACACCATTCGGGGTTCCTTCAACAATGGAAGTTCCAGATGCGATTACACCATACTTACAAGAACACGATGTGATGTTACTTGAAAACCATGGTGCATTAACAGTGGGTAGTGATGTCATTACAGCATACTACAGAATGGAAACATTAGAACTCGTGGCTAAATCAACATTCCACGGAAGAATGTTATTACTAACAAAAGGCATTGAAGAAAAAGAAATCTCAAGAGAAAAATTAGAGCAAATGTTCAAGATGCGCGAAAACTACAAAGTTACAGGACGCCACCCAGGATACAAGAAATACAATCCTGACGGAACGGTTCGTGAAGTGTAGAAGAATAGGAGGAACAAAAATGATTCAACATCCACGCATTGGGATTCGCCCAACTATTGACGGTCGTCGCCAAGGAGTTCGCGAGTCTTTAGAAGTTCAAACAATGAATATGGCGAAGAGTGTCGCTGCTTTAATCGAGTCCACATTGAAATATCCTGATGGACAACCGGTTGAATGTGTGATTTCACCATCAACAATTGGTCGTGTACCAGAAGCAGCAGCATCTCACGAACTATTCAAAAAATCAAACGTTTCTGCAACGATTACAGTAACACCTTGCTGGTGCTATGGTAGTGAAACAATGGATATGTCTCCTGATATTCCACATGCTATTTGGGGATTCAATGGAACTGAAAGACCAGGGGCTGTATATTTAGCAGCAGTTCTTGCTTCTCATGCTCAAAAAGGAATTCCAGCATTCGGAATTTACGGTAAAGACGTACAAGAAGCTACAGATACAGAAATTCCTGAGGACGTTAAAGAAAAAATCTTACGTTACGCAAGAGCAGCTCTTGCTACAGGTTTAATGAGAGATACAGCTTACTTATCTATGGGTAGCGTATCAATGGGTATCGGTGGTTCTATCGTAGATCCTAACTTCTTCCAAGAATACTTAGGAATGCGTAATGAATCAGTAGATATGACAGAATTTACTCGCCGTATCGACCGTGGCATTTATGATCACGAAGAATTCGAACGTGCGCTTAAATGGGTGAAAGAAAACGTTAAAGAAGGATTCGACCACAACCGTGAAGACCTTGTTTTGAGCCGTGAAGAAAAAGATAAACAATGGGAATTCGTGATTAAGATGTTCTTAATTGGACGTGACTTAATGATTGGAAACCCAAGACTTGCTGAACTAGGCTTCGAAGAAGAAGCGGTTGGTCACTACGCTCTTGTGGGAGGATTCCAAGGTCAACGTCAATGGACAGACCACTTCCCTAACGGAGACTTCATGGAAACATTCCTAAACACTCAATTTGACTGGAACGGAATTCGCAGACCATACATCTTCGCAACTGAAAATGATGCGTTAAACGGTGTATCAATGCTATTCAACTACTTATTAACAAACACTCCACAAATCTTTGCGGATGTTCGTACTTACTGGAGTCCAGAAGCAGTTGAACGTGTAACAGGACATAAACTTGAAGGCCATGCTGAAAATGGATTCTTACACTTAATCAACTCTGGTTCTTGTACATTAGATGGTACTGGTCAAGCTACAAGAAACGGTGAGCCAGTGATTAAACCATTCTGGGAATTAGAACAAAGTGAAGTAGATGCAATGCTTGCAAATACTGATTTCCCAGCAGCAAACCGCGAATACTTCCGTGGTGGCGGTTACTCAACTCGCTTCTTATCTAAAGGAAACATGCCTGTGACAATGGTTCGCTTGAACTTATTGAAAGGCGTTGGACCTGTATTACAAATCGCAGAAGGATACACACTTGAATTACCTGAAGATGTACACCATACATTGGATAACCGTACAGATCCAGGCTGGCCAACAACTTGGTTTGCTCCTCGCTTAACAGGTAAAGGCGCATTCAAGTCAGTATACGATGTAATGAATAACTGGGGTGCAAACCACGGTGCTATCACTTATGGACATATTGGGGCTGACCTTATCACTCTTGCTTCAATGTTACGCATTCCTGTAAATATGCATAACGTTGCTGAAGAAGATATCTTCAGACCTAAGAACTGGTCATTATTCGGAACAGAAGATTTAGAATCAGCTGACTACCGTGCATGCCAATTATTAGGACCTATCCATAAGTAATAGAAAGGAGAGACTAAAATGACAAAAACAATTATTTTAGCCTGTGTCGGTGGGTTAACAACAAGTATGCTCGTTGAACGCATTCAAGAAGTAATTTACCGTGATAAATTAGATTACTCATTCTACTCAGTAGGGATTACTGGGATTGATACTCTAAAAAATATTGATGTCTTATTATTAGGACCTCAATTAGCTTATTTAGAAGAAAAAGCAAAAGCTTCACTTCATGTTCCAGTTGCTGTAATTTCAGACGATGACTTTGAAAACATGCGCGGAGAAGAAGTTCTAAAACAAGCGATTGAATTATTAGGTTAAGCCAATGAGCGAGACAAAAAAAGTAGATACGCAACGATTGATGCAACTCATTGTCAAAAGTAGCAAAGTAACGACTTTAGCAATGCAATCCGTTAAGAGTGCTCTTGCAGGTGATATTTCATCTGCAAGAAGCCTCCTTGATGAAGCAAGAGTTAAAGGAGTTGAAGCGCATAATGTTCAAACAGAAATGATTCAGCAAGAAATTAGAGGCGAGGGAGATAGCCCTACACTTCTTTCCGTTCATGCGCAAGATCATTTTATGAACAGCCACTTGCTGCTAGAAGTTGTAGACATCATTGTAAATCAACAAGAACAAATAGAAACGCTAAAAGAGCGTATTACAAAACTGGAACAGGTAGGTGAAATGCATGAGTAATCCAGTTATTCTTGAAATGAAGGGAATTGTGAAATCGTTTGGACCTGTAAAAGCCTTAAAAGGTGTAGACTTCGACCTAAGAGCAGGTGAAGTACACGCACTAATGGGTGAAAACGGGGCTGGTAAATCCACTTTGATGAAAGTTTTGACAGGTATTTACGGCGCGAACGAAGGAACGATTCACTATAACGGAAAACAAGTAGAATATTCAAAGCCAAAAGAGGCTATGGACGATGGGATTGTAATCGTGCACCAAGAGTTGAATATGATGAACCACTTAACAGTGGCTCAAAACATCTTCATCGGTCGTGAAGAAATTAATCAAGGTCTCTTCATCAACGATAATGCCGGAAATAAAAAGGCAAAAGAATTATTCAAATTGTTGAAACTGGATATTAATCCACAAGAAAAAGTGGGAAACTTAACAGTTGGTAAACAACAAATGGTTGAAATTGCCAAAGCATTGTCAATGGATGCTAAGATTATTGTTTTCGACGAACCAACAGCAGCGTTAACAGAATCAGAAATTAATGAATTATTCGCAATTATTGATGACTTACGTGCTAAAGGTGTAGGAATTATCTATATTTCTCACCGTATGGACGAAATTGCCCGTATTACGGACCGTGTAACGGTTATGAGGGACGGGGAATATGTTGGAACTGTAAATACAAAAGAAACTACAAAGGACGAGATCATCGCAATGATGGTTGGTCGTACTATTTACGAAGATCCGAAAGCGGTTTCTGCAGTACCAGAAGGAGCACCTGTTGTATTAGAAGTGGAACACTTAAACTCAGGAAGCCACGTAAAAGATGTTAGCTTTGTGCTTCATAAAGGTGAAATCTTAGGTTTCTCTGGATTAATGGGAGCGGGCCGAACAGAAGTAGCTCGTTTACTATTCGGAGCGGATAAGAAAGATAGCGGAACAATTAAAATTAATGGTAAAGAGGTTGATATTAAAAATCCTCAAGATGCTATTAGAGAAGGTATTGGTTATCTTTCAGAAGACCGTAAACGTTATGGATGTATCGTTGATATGACCATTGCCAATAACACAGTAATGACAAACCTTGATAAGTACATTAAAGGTGGTTTAATTGATGACGGTGAAATTGTGAAAGTCAGTGATGAATTCGTTAAACAATTAAGAACGAAAACACCATCATCGAAACAACTAGTTCGTAACTTATCAGGTGGTAACCAACAAAAAGTTGTTATTGCGAAATGGCTAGAACAAAATAGCGATATTCTAATTTTTGACGAACCAACTCGAGGAATTGACGTTGGTGCGAAAAGTGAAATCTACTCATTAATGAATGAACTAGTAGCTCAAGGAAAATCAATCATTATGATTTCTTCAGAGCTTACAGAAATTTTACGTATGAGCGATCGTATTGTTGTCATGTGTGAAGGACGTAAAACAGGGGAACTTGATATCAGTCAAGCAACTCAAGAACGTATCCTCGCTTTAGCAACGGATCGATAATCGAAGAGAGGTATTGATATGGAAGAGAAAAAGTCCCTATGGACGAAACTGGTACAATCAGTTGGATTACAAAAATTAATTGCATTAATCGCGTTGATCGTGATTTTCACATTCTTTGCAGTCTCAAGTGAATCGTTCCGTTCGTTTGATACAGCGGTAAGCATTTTAGACGCATCTTATTACATTGGTTTCTTAGCAATTGGGGTAACATTCGTTATTATCACCGGTGGTATTGACTTATCAATCGGTACAGTAATGATGTGTTCTGCCATCGTTGGTGGAGTACTCCATACAAAAATGGGTTGGCCATTATGGCTAGCATTGTTGGCAATATTAGTGATTGGGGGTGTATTTGGATTATTCAACGGAATTTTAATTGCGAAATTTGGATTGCCACCATTCATCGCAACACTTGGTACAATGATGATTTCACGTGGTTTAAGCTCAATCGTATCAAACGTACAAAGTGTAACGTTCCCATTACGTGGAACTGGTGAAGGCTGGTACAAAGACTTATTCAGAACGCAAGATAATTTTCCGACCGGGTTGATCGTCTTGATTGTCGTAGCGATTATTGCAGCCATTGTTTTAAACAAAACAAAAATTGGTCGTTACATCTTTGCTATCGGTTCAAATAAAGAAGCTACTAGACTTTCAGGTGTAAACGTTATCAAATGGGAAGGTATGGCTTATGTTATCAGTGGACTTCTAGCAGGTCTAGCTGGTATTGCATATGCTGCAACATATTCAACAATCCTTCCTGGTACAGGGAACGGTATGGAACTTGATGCCATCGCCGGAGTAGTAGTTGGTGGTACTTCACTTGCTGGTGGGGTTGGTTCTGTTGTTGGTACAATCATCGGGGTATTCATTATGTCTGTCTTGAAGATCGGTTTACCATACATCGACTTACAACCACACTATCAATTATTCATTACAGGTTTTGTTGTAATCGTTGCCGTTTACTCAGATATCTTAATCCGCATGAATAAGAAAAAATAAGTTTGATATTGTACACAATGAGTTGGGAAGACTCCTTCTTGGAAGGATCAAAAGGGACATATAAAGGAGAAAACATTATGAAAAAGTCATTCAAATATGCTATTGCAACTCTAGCTTGTGCTTCTGCATTATTAGCAGGATGTACTTCAAATAAATCAAATGCTGATGGTGGAAAAACTCAATCAGGCGGCGACTTCAAAGTAGAAGTAATCGCGAAAGGTTTCCAACATGACTTCTGGAAAGCAGTTAACAAAGGAGCTGAAAAAGCAGCTCAAGAATTAGGGGCTAAAGTTACTTTCGTAGGACCTCAAAATGAAACAGCTATCGCAGAACAATTGGAACAATTAAATAACGCGATCAACAAAAATCCAAAAGCAATCGCTTTAGCTGCATTAGATACTGAAGCAGAATTAGATGCGATTAAACAAGCACAATCTAAAAACATTCCTATTATCGGGTTTGACTCAGGGGTTCCTGGGGCACCAGAAGGAGCAATTAAAGCTACTGCCTCAACAGATAACCATGCTGCTGGTGGTAATGCCGCTGAACACTTATTCCCATTACTAGAAAAGAAAATCGGCGACAAGAAAGTTCGTATCGGGGTTGTTTCTCAAGAAGTAAACTCACTTTCAATCACTCAAAGAACAAGTGGTTTCATTGATAAAATGGTTGAATTATTAAATAAAAAAGGCATTAAAACTGCTGTAACTGGACATGACAAGTTCAAAAACGATGTAAACGAAGCGGATGCAAAAGTTGTAATCGAAGTTCGTGTTCCAGCACAAGTAGATGATGCTGCAGGTAAGACTGAAGCTTCTACAGTTCTTGAAAAAGAAGATACTGTTGCAATCTATGGTTCTAATGAATTCGCTGCAAAAGCAATCATCAATGCTAACGGCGGCTTCAAAGAATCTAAACTTGGCGCAGACAAGATCTTAGCTGTTGGGTTCGACTCAGGTGCATTACAACAAGATGCTATCCGTAAAGGAATCTTCGTTGGTTCTGTAACTCAAGACCCAGTTCAAATTGGTTACCAAGCTGTTAAATTAGCAGTTGCCGCAGCTAAAGGTGAAACAGTGAAAGACGTGGATACTGGTTCTAAATGGTATGACGCTAAGAACATCGATAGCGATGAAATCAAAGCTTTACTATACGAATAAAAAATAGGGATTAGTAATGGAGGAGAAAACATGAGCTTGATTAAATTATTAGCCATTGATTTAGGTGCAAGTTCAGGACGTGTTATGCAGGCGATTTATGACGGACGCTCCCTCCAATTATCAGAGGTTCATCGGTTCAAAAACGAACCGGTGAATCTTAATGATGGTTTGTATTGGAATTTGTTGCACTTGTTTGGAGAAATTAAGCAAGGAATCAAGAAGGCTTCCAAAGATTCGATTCCGATTCGTTCCATCTCTGTTGATACATGGGGAGTAGACTATGCCTATCTAGATCAAAATGGAGATTTGCTCTATCAACCACATTGTTACAGAGATAACCGGATGGGTCGATATGAGGAGTCATTTTATAACGCTATCTCGAAGAAAGAATTATTCCAAAAAACAGGTGTGCAGCCTGCAACCATTAATACGGTCTTACAAATCTACTCAGATTTGCAAGAAAAACCACAACTTAAAAATATCGTTCAACGCGTGTTGTTTATCCCAGATTTAATCAACTACTTACTTTCAGGGGTGCTTTCAAATGAATATACCATTGCAAGTACAAGTGGGTTACTGGATATCTTCACACAAGATTTCTCTGATGAAGTATTTGAACGCTTAGATATTCCACGTAAATGGTTTACAACACCAACGAAGAATGGTGCAGTTTTAAGACAATTATCACCTCGCATCACTCAACAGTTGAAAGTTGATTCATTTGACGTGATTGCAGGAGCTGGACATGATACAGCTGCTGCAGTACTTGCGATTCCATATGAACATGAAAAAGGGACTGTCTTTATTTCATGTGGTACTTGGTCGCTTGTCGGAACGGAATCCGACGAACCTGTTGTAACCGATGAAGCATTTGCCTCGGGACTTACAAATGAAGGATGTTTTGATGGTAAATATCGTCTCTTACAAAACACAACAGGAATGTGGATTATTCAAGAATTACAACGCGACTGGCGCTTACAAGGGGAAGAAGTTGGCTTTGGCGAAATGGTCACATTAGCCGAAGAAGTAACGGACAACCAAACTTGGATTCATCCAAACGACCCAGTTTTCGCTTCTCCTGGAGAAATGGAAACAAAAATTAAAGAATGGTGTAAAGTGAGTGGGCAAAAAGTTCCACAAACGAAAGGTCAAATCGTTCGTGTCGTTCTAGAAAGTTTAGCATTAACTTATCTAGAAACGATTACGCAATTAGAACAATTGACAAAATATGAAATGACAACTGTTCAAATGGTTGGCGGAGGCATTCAAAACAAATTGCTTTGCCAGTTAACGGCAGACTTTACAGGACGTACAGTCATCACAGGACCAATCGAAGCGAGTGCACTTGGAAATATCTTGTCACAAATGCTAACTCTTGGAGTGATTTCAAGTCGCAAAGAAGCACAAGACATTATCAAGGCTTCAGAACCTGTAACGCGTTATGAAAGTCGCGCGATTGCAAATTTAGAAGAAATTCGCTTGAATTTCAATAAAGTGAAGAGAGGAATTCAGTAATGTTAAAACAAATTCCTAAAATTTTAAGCCCAGAACTTGTGAAATATTTAATGGAGATGGGACATGGAGATGAATTGGTACTTGCGGATGCAAACTTCCCAGCTCATCGTATTGGCCAACGAGTGATTCGTATGGACGGACATGGGGTGCCTGTTGCTTTAGAAGCGATTCTACAAGTATTGCCATTAGATACTTACAGTTCATATCAAGCAGGATTAATGCAAGTCGTTCCGGGAGATCCAACTGTTCCGGTGATTTGGGATGAATATAAACTTCTCTTAGAAGAAAGTCACCCAGGAGCAGCAATTAAAGAGTTTGAACGATTTGAGTTTTACGAACAAGCAAAAGACGCCTATCTTGTCATTCAAACAGGAGAAGGTGCCTTGTACGGAAACATCATCTTGAAAAAAGGTGTTTTATAAATTTACTAGTTAGGAGAGAAAAATTATGTCAACATTTTATGTACCAGCAATTAACTTAATTGGAAGAGGAGTCGTTAAAGAAATTGGACCTTACGTAAAAGATCTAGGATATCATAAAGCTCTTTTAGTAACGGATAAATTTATCGAATCAAGTGATATTCTTCCTAAAGTCACAGAACCTTTAAAAGAAGCAGGTGTAGACTTCGTTGTTTACTCTGATGTAGAACCAAACCCTACTTGTAAAAACGTTAATGACGGGGTTGCTGCATTAAAAGAAAATAACTGCGACTTCATCATCAGCTTAGGTGGTGGATCACCTCAAGACTGTGCAAGCTGTATTTCAGTGATCGCTACAAACGGTGGCAAACCACAAGACTACGAAGGATTGCATAAATCTGCTAAAAAAGGATTACCAGTTGTTGCTATTAACACAACTGCAGGTACTTCAGCTGAAATTACAATCAACTATGTAATTACAGACGAAGAAAGAAAAGTTAAAATGGTAATGGTTGATAAAAACAGCCTAGCTTTAATTTCAGTAAATGATCCTGAATTAATGGTTTCTAAACCAGCAGCATTAACTGCAGCAACAGGTATGGATGCTTTAACTCACGCCGTTGAAGCTTTAGTAACTCCAGGTGCTTACGGCGTTACTAAGAAATTATCAATTGGTGCTATTGAATTAATTAAAGAATACTTACCACGTGCGGTTAAAGATGGTCACGATATCGAAGCTCGTGAAGGGATGGTGAACGCAATCTTCTTAGGCGGTATGTCATTCAACAACGCTGGACTTGGTTATGTTCACTCAATGGCTCACCAATTAGGTGCTGTTTACAAACTTCCACACGGAGTATGCTGTGCAATGTTATTACCAATTATCGAACGTGAAAATGCAAAACGTGTTCCAGCTGCATTCCGTGATGTTGCAAAAGCTTTAGGTTTACAAACTGAAGGTAAATCTGATGAAGAATGTGCAGCATACGCTATTAAAGAAATCGAAAAACTCTCTGAAACAGTGGGTATTCCTAAGAAATTAACAGAATTAGGAATTGAAGAAAAAGATTTCGACTTCGACTATCTATCTAAGAATGCGTTAATCGATGCTTGTGCACCTGGTAACCCATTCATGCCAACATTAGAAGAAACAATTGCTATCTACAAAGAATTGTTCTAATTGGTAAAATAAAAATTCGTATAGCTTTTAGACCTAGGAGTATTGTTCCCCCCAGTATTTGGACAATACTCCTTGTTTATTTATGGATAATATTTTATGAAAACGCATAAATTGTGCTTGAAATTTCATTTTAGCTGGTCTAGTATTAAGATATAGAACAAAAATAGGAGGAAATAGAATGATAGGGTTAATTCTTACAGGACATGGGGAGTTTGCAATTGGAGTAGGACACGCTTTAGAAATGATTGCAGGAAAACAAACTGCTTATAAAGTAGTGCCTTTCTTAGAAAGCGATTCAATAGAAACTCTTGAAAATAATCTAAGAGACGCTATGAAAGAGTTGCAAGAGAAAACAGAAGGAATTGTTGTATTTGCTGACCTTTTGGGAGGAAGTCCTTTCAAATCAGCAATGGTAGCTTCAATGGATTTCGAAAATGTTGAGGTTGTTGTAGGTACAAACTTACCAATGTTAATTGAAATCGCGATGTTACGCGAGTTTGCTTCAAGCGCTCAAGATGTAGTGACTCAAAGTTTAACAGCAGGTCGAGAAGCCATTCAACAGGTGAGTCTTCCAACCCCTCAAGATAAAGTGGTCGAAGAAGACGGAGATGGAATTTAATGACAGCAGAAATTATTTTAGTGAGTTCACTGACATTTATCGTTTTTGTTGCTGTTATTTTAGGGGTTTATTATTTCTTCTCTAGAAAGAATATGAAGCGCCAGCAACAATATTTCGAAAAATTGCACGGTGATTTGCAGGTAGGAAAAAGAGTTATTTGTGCAAATGGTCTATACGGGACTGTGAAAAAAATTGATGAAGAAAAGACTGAAGTAGAAATTGCTAAAGGGGTTATCATTACCGTTTCTCGATATGCAATTTCTGAAGTCTTATAAAGGTGAATCTATGAAGTCTTTCTTTGGTGAATTCTATACGGGAAAAGATGGAGAAAAGTATTTTTATTTACCTTTATTAGAGAGTGTTTATAAAATTCCAGATGAGGATTTAGTAACTTTTAACGCGTTTAGACATCGCCTCATTATTGCCTTAGCAATGGGTGCCATTATCTATAGCTTTTATCCGGAGAGTATCCTCCTAAGTATTTTAGCAGCACTGCTTTTTTACGCATTGTCAACAATTGCATATGTTAAAAGTATTTTGCCAAAATATCTTGTGAAAAAAGAGGTTTTTATTTCGGAAATAGAGAAAGAAACAGTAGAGGATTCAACCGTCCCAATTGTTAAAACTTGGATGGTAAGTCTGGTTGGAATACTGATTATTGCTGGAAGTTTCTTTGTATCTGGAGAGATACTGAATCGAATGATAGTAATTGCGTTTGGATTAGTCGTCACTTTCAGTGGAACAAGTGCAATGATTAAAAATACCAAAAAATAATTTTTTCTGAAGCTTGAAGTTCAAGCTTCTTTTTTTATATAAAAAACATGTTAAAAAATGGGGGAATTTAAAACATATCATTCTTTTTTCTATTGAAAGAATGAATGAAAATGATAAAGAAGAAACGATGAAGAAAATATTAAAAATATTTTTTGTTAAACGCTTCCAAAAATGATTAGAATTAGATATAATGAACTTAGCTTTTTATGAAAGGAGAGCGAACAATGCCAAATATTTTATTAACACGAATTGACAATCGTTTAATCCATGGTCAAGTGGCGACTCAATGGTCTTCTTATTTAGGGGCCAACTTATTATTAGTAGCCAATGACAAAGTGGCGGGAGATCCGATGCGTCAAGGGTTAATGGATATGGCTGCTCCTGCTGGTGCACAGACTCGTTACTTCACGATTGAAAAAACGATTAACATCATCGGTAAGGCAGCAGATCGTCAGTTGATTTTCATTATTTGTGAAAATCCACAAGACGTTTTAAAACTAGTAGAAGGGGGGGTACCGATTAAAAAAGTCAACATTGGGAACATGCATATGGCGGAGGGTAAACGTCAAGTTGCAGGTGTTGTCGCAGTGGATGATGCAGATGTAGCTGCATTTAAGAAACTGCAAGAGTTAGGAGTCGAACTTGAAATTCAGAAAGTTCCAACTGAAGGAAAAGAAGACGTATCGAAATTATTTCAATAATTTATATTTATAAAAGGGGTCAATGAATATGCAAGCAAGTTTTATTCAAATTTTATTAGTATTCCTAGTAACGTTTGTAGCTGCGATTGACCAATTTAGCTTTTTAGAATCACTTTATCAACCAATCGTTATGGGTCCTGTGATTGGAGCTATTTTGGGAGATCTCCAAACTGGTTTAATTGTTGGGGGTACTTATCAATTAATGACAATCGGTAACATGCCAGTCGGTGGGGCACAACCACCTAATGCCGTAATCGGTGGAATTATGGCGACAGTTTTGGCTATCAGTCTTAAATTAGATCCAGCTGCTGCAGTAGGTGCGGCTGTTCCATTTGCACTTTTAGGTCAATATGGCGTTACTTTGATTTTTGCTTTAATGTCACCAATGATGGCAGTAGCCGATGGATATGCACATGATGCTAATCCAAAAGGTATTGTTCGCTTGAACTACTTAGCGATGGCTGCTCTTGGGGCTATCTTTGGTCTTGTAGTTGTATTATTCTTTATCGGTGGACAAACAATCGGGGATACTTTAACGAAATCTATTCCTGAATGGTTTATGGCTGGTTTAGGTGCAGCAGGGGGTATGATGCGCTTTGTTGGGTTTGCAATCTTACTTAAAGTAATGGTTTCTAAAGAACTATGGGGCTTCTACTTCTTAGGTTTTGCTTTAGCAAACATTGTTTCTGCAAGTGAAAGCTTAGGTGGCTCTGCATTAGTATTATTAGCGTTTGTTGGTTTTGCAATTGCATACTGGGATTTCCAAATCCATACAAAATTCAAAACAGCTGGTGCTAGCATTGTGAACGATGGAGGTGAAGAAGATGGCATATAATATTCCAGATTCTTATAAAAACCAAACGCCTGCTCCACGCTTAGATAAAGCGACTTTAAATAAAATGGCATGGCGTTCAATTTTCCTACAAGCTTCTTTCAACTATGAACGTATGCAAGCAGCTGGTTGGTTATACGGTATTTTACCAGGGTTAGAAAAAATCCATACAGATAAAGATGACTTAGCGGCATCAATGTCTCATAACTTAGAGTTCTTTAATACTCACCCATTCTTAGTAACATTCGTAATGGGGATTGTATTATCTCTTGAACAAAACAAAGCGGATATCCAAACAATCCGTGCGGTACGTGTTGCGGCAATGGGACCATTGGGTGGTATCGGTGATGCTTTATTCTGGTTCACATTAGTGCCAATTGTAGCCGGTATTTCTTCAAACTTTGCTTTACAAGGAAGCGTTGCTGGACCATTACTATTCTTGGCAGTATTCAATATTGCACAATTTGCAATTCGTTACTGGTTAATGCACTGGTCTTATAATTTAGGAACAGACGCAATTGGTATCTTTACTGCAAATGCCAAAGAATTCACTCGTGCTGCTTCAATCCTTGGAGTATTCGTTGTTGGGGCTTTAACTAGCCTTTACGGTGGTACTAAATTAGGGATTCAAATCGCAAACGGTGAAAAACCAATCGTTATCCAAACAATCTTAGATGGTGTATTACCAAAATTAATTCCACTTGGAATTACTTTAGGACTATATTACTTATTAGCGCGAAAAAAATGGACGCCATTACGTTGTATCGTTCTTCTATTAGTTGCCGGAATCGGTTTTGCGTTCTTAGGATACGTACTAGGAGTTAAATTCTGGGGTTAGTCAGAATACACAAAAAAATAAGCTAGGCATTAAGCCTAGCTTATTTTTTATATTTTTAATTGTGTTTTTTTGTAAGAACTTTAATACGATCTGCAAGAAAGACTGCAATGACTAATTTTCCTAAATCAGGAAGAATGAACGGATATAAACCGAAGCCAAGGATTTGTTGAAGGCTTAGTTCTTGCATCTTAATGCTTAAGAGAACGAAAGTCATATATGGAATTCCGATGACGTAGAAAATGACTTCACCAACAAGTGCGGCCAGAACCCATCCAAAAATATTGTTGATACGGTTTCCAATAAATGAGATGACAGGTGCAGCAACCATAAATCCAATTACAAAACCAAATGATGGAGAAATGAATAATGCAGTACCTCCTCCTAATAAGAAAAGTAATAGGAAGTGAATAAATTGAGCAGCAAATGCAGCAACTGGTGGCAAGAGTAGTGATGACAAAATCACTGTGGCCGTTTGTGCTGAGAATGGTACTGGACCAAGCGGGATTTTTAAGTAGCTAGATACGTAGCAGAGTGCACCAAAAAGTGCAGCAAGTACAATTGTTTGAATTGATAATTTTTTCATGTGTTTAACTCCTAATGATTTAATTTTCTGGGCGAATACTTACTTCGCCATATGATAATGAATGAATGGATCCATCGTCTGTTTGAACGATGAGATGACCGTTATTGTCCACGCTTTTTGCAGTGGCGGGGTATGTTTTCATACCGCTAATGACATTGATTTTCTTTCCGACAATAATCGAGTGAGATTTATACTCTTCCATGAAGTCACGCTTACCCGAATTGATGGCCTCGTAGCATTGATTCCATTCTTTAAGGAAACGAGCTACAAATTCGTTGCGGCTAAAACTTTTGGGAATATCTTGCGGAGAAAAGAGGGAACCGATAATTGGTTTTAAGTCCTCTGGAATAATGGCGTCGTCGATATGCAAATTAATTCCCATGCCAACAATCAACGCATCCACCCTTTGAGCTTCAATATTTGTTACCGCCTCTGTTAAGATGCCAGCAATCTTTTTATCGTGGTAGTAGAGATCGTTTACCCATTTGATTCCGACGGTTTCGTGAATGAAAGATTCTACTGCACGCGTTGCGGCAACAGCCGTAGCGCAAGTGATTAATGAAATACTATCCAAATCACCTTCAGGAAAAATACAGATGCTCATGTATAAACCAGATTTGGGAGGTGAGAGGAAGGTTCTTCCGAGACGACCACGTCCTGCAGTTTGCTCTTCGGCAATAAAAAAGGTTGGAACCCTTTCTCCTGAAGCACCATAATTTTTAGCTAAATCATTGGTTGAAGTGGTTGTTTCAAAGACTTGAATATCCCAATCTTGTAATTGTTCACCTAGATGAGTCCGAATGCCTTCAAGGGTTAACAAATCTGTCTGTCTGGATAATTGATAACCTACTTTTGTGCTTGAGGTAATTTCGTAACCGTCTTTTTTTAATTGCTGAATAGCTTTCCATACTGCGGTTCGAGAAAGTTTCAATTGGTCAGCGATATCTTGTCCAGAAAGGGGTTTGTCTACGGTGCTATATAATAGACGTAAAACTTCCTGTTTAGTACTCATAATAGCCTCCTTTCGTCAATATTCATGTTTTTAAGTGTAACAGATTTCAACTGATTGTCAACTGTATTTTTTATGCAGGTTAACAATTGCTGTAAATGGTTAAAATATAGCAGATTCTTATAGGAACATGGTATAATAACTGAGAAGATTTAGTGAAAGGAATTTTAGTATGAGAAAATTAGTCATTAACGGTGGGAAACCATTAAAAGGTGAAGTGACCATTAGTGGAGCAAAAAATAGTACAGTAGCTTTAATTCCGGCTGCTATTATCGCCGAAGAACCAGTAGTATTAGAAGGTGTACCAGACATCCAAGATGTTGCTGCATTAATTGAGATTTTAAATGATTTTAACGTGAAAACAGAATATGTAGATGGCACATTGACCATTGATCCAACGGAAATGAAATCTATTCCAATGCCAAAAGGAAAAATCCAAAGCATGAGAGCTTCTTATTATTTTATGGGAGCAACTCTTGCGAAGTTTGGAGAAGGTGTGGTAGGACTTCCTGGCGGGTGTTTCTTAGGACCACGACCAATCGATCAACATTTAAAAGGATTCAACGCTTTAGGTGCAAAAGTAGAAGATCATGATGGGGCAATCTATTTATCAACTGATGAAGAAGGTCTAGTAGGTACTAAAATTTATATGGATGTCGTTTCTGTGGGGGCGACCATTAACGTTTTATTAGCCGCTGTTCGTGCTAAAGGAAAAACGATTATTGAGAACGCTGCTCGTGAGCCAGAAATTATCGATGTGGTCACATTGTTAAATAAAATGGGTGCTAATATTAAAGGGGCAGGAACAAGTATGATTCGTGTGGAAGGGGTAGAAAGACTCCACGGATGTAGTCATACAATTATCCCTGACCGCATTGAAGCAGGAACTTATTTATCAGTTGCCGCAGCAGTTGGAGAAGGGGTTCGCGTTAAAAACGTAATTTTTGAACACTTAGAAAGTCTCATTGCAAAGATGGATGAGATGGGCGTCAAGATGGAAGTTGGAGAGGATGATATCTATGTTTATCCTTCTACAAATCTTAAGGCAGTGAATATTAAAACCATGCCGTATCCAGGATTTGCTACAGACCTGCAACAAACGATTACGCCATTATTTATGAAAGCAAATGGGACTGCAATGATTGTAGATACCATTTATCCAAAACGTGTTGGGCATGTTCCAGAATTAAATCGTATGGGAGCCCATGGAAAAGTGATTGAAGATATTATTACATTTGAAGGACCAACGCCTCTAGTAGGTGCAGAAGTTGCTGCAAGTGATCTTCGTGCTGGAGCTGGACTTGTAGTCGCGGGATTAATGGCTGAAGGAACGACTAAGATTTCTAATATTGAACATATTCTTAGAGGTTATTCAAATATTGTTGAGAAACTTCAGGCTCTCGGTGCAGATATTACGATGATTGAAGAATAAGAAGGGACAATATGCCAGAACAAGTAGAAACTGTAACCTTGCAAAGTTTGCAAGAAAAGACTTTAAAAGAGATGTACGGCTTTGCTAAACATTATAAAATTCCTTATTACGGTCAGATGAATAAAAAGGAATTGGCACTTGCGATTATTCGCGCCCAAGAAGAAGCTACAGGATTTTTTCAAGTAGAAGGGGTCTTGGATATTAATCGTGCAGAGGGTTTTGGATTCCTTAGACCCATCAACTACTCAAGTAGCCAAGAAGATATTTACATTTCTTCTTCTCAAATCAGACGCTTTGATCTTCGAAATGGCGATTTAGTGAGTGGAACTGCACGTCCTCCTCGCCAAGGAGAGAAGTTCAATGGGTTGATGCAAGTGGGATTTGTAAATGGAAAAGATCCCGAAGAGGCAAAAGAAAGAGATCATTTCCCAGGACTTACACCACTTTATCCAGAAAAGCAAATGATTTTGGAAACAACAAGAGGGCGAATCGCCTCTAGAATGCTTGATTTAATTTGTCCGATTGGCTTTGGACAAAGGGGCTTGATTGTTGCTCCACCAAAAGCAGGGAAGACCAGTCTATTAAAGGAAATTGCTAATGGAATTACGACAAATCATCCAGATGCTGAGTTGATTATTTTATTAATCGATGAACGACCAGAAGAAGTAACGGATATTGAACGCACAGTAAACGCTGAGGTGGTTTATTCAACGTTCGATCAGCTACCGGAAAATCATATTAAGATTAGTGAATTAGTATTAGAACGTGCTTTGCGACTAGTGGAGGACGGGAGAGATGTCATTATTTTAATGGATAGCTTGACGCGATTAGCTAGAGCATATAATTTAACGATTCCCCCTTCAGGAAGAACTTTAAGCGGTGGGATTGATCCTGCTGCATTCTATCGCCCTAAAAAATTCTTTGGTTCTGCTAGAAATATTGAAGAAGGCGGAAGTTTGACGATTTTAGCGACTGCTTTAGTTGAAACGGGAAGTAGAATGGATGATGTCATTTATGAAGAGTTTAAAGGAACTGGAAATTCAGAAATCCATCTTTCAAGAGAACTTGCAGAAAGAAGAGTGTTTCCTGCGATTGACGTTAAGCGCTCAGGAACGCGTAAAGAAGAAACGTTACTTTCAAAAGAAATCATTGATGTAATATGGAAAGTGCGTCATTCGATTAAAGGTGATGGGCTTGAGACGAGTGAGCAACTAGTGAAACAGTTGAAAGAAACAAAGTCCAATGACGATTTTATTCGTCGATTAAACTTACTAGGTTAATCTAACATCCTCTAAGTTTTTTCTTAGGGGATGTTGTTTTTTATGTCAAACGGAATTTTATTTAGAAAGCTCCTTATGGTAGAATAAAAGAAGGAGTGATATCACGTGAAAAAGAAAAAAGTAATCAAAACAAATGCTGTAAGAATGGTAGAACAAGCCAAGATCCCCTATGTTATTCATGAGTATGATGTAGACACAGCTCATTTAGATGCGCTTCATGCTGCAGACGGAATGGGGATTCCTGTTGAAGAAGTGTATAAAACGATTGTGTTAACAGGAGATAGAACAGGGCATCTAGTTGCTTGTATTGCAGCTCATAAGGAATTAGATTTAAAACAGGTGGCAAAAATTTCAGGGAATAAGAAAGTTGAATTACTATCTCTAGATCAGCTCGAACCTCTTACAGGGTATGTGCGCGGAGGTTGCTCTCCAATCGGTATGAAAAAGAAATTTCCAACTTTTATTGAGGAGAGTGCGATGCAAAATGAGACCATTCGTATCTCTGCTGGAAAGCGTGGTTTGCAAATGGAGTTGGCACCGAAAGACTTACAAAAAATGACGGAAGCAACCTTGTTTAATAATGCTGGTCATGAGGAAATTGATGAGTGATTTAACAATTCTTCACGTGAATGATATGCACTCAAATTTTCATTCGTTAAAAACGCAAACGAATTTTATGAGGGCTAGAAGGAAAGAACTTGAAGAATTAGGTCATACTGTTTGGGCAGTTGATTTAGGAGACTTGATTGATCGAGTTCATCCTCTAGTGGAAGCAAAAAATGGGCAAATTGCGTCTACCCTTTTAAATCAACAAAAAATAGATTTTGTAACACTGGGAAATAATGAAGGGACTGCTTATACTCCAAAAGAACTAGAGGGAGCTTATAAGGAAAAGGATTTTAAAGTCATTATCTCTAATGTGAAGTGGCAATCTACAGGGGAAACACCGCCTTATGCAACTGAAATCCAATTCGAAAAAATTGAACAATGTAGCATTGCAATATTAGGGTTGACAGCCTCCTATCCAGAAAGTTATGAACCGAATGGATATTGGATTGAAGACCCTTTAAAAACGCTTGAAAGATTAGTTCCTAGACTTGCTAGTGAGGGACACCAAATTATCCTTTTATCCCATTTAGGTATTGATTTGGATACCTTGATAGCCGAATCGTATCCAGAAATTCAAGTGATTCTTGGAGCACACACACATCATTTATTTAAAGAAGGAAAAAGGGTAAACCAAACACTCTTAACGGGTGGGTTCAAATATGGTGCTTACATTGGAGAGCTCCATTTAAAAACCGAGAAAGAAAAGCTGATTTCTTTAGAAGAAAGTATGATTGAAGTTGAAACGCTAAAAGAGGATTCTGCCACAGATGAAGGAAAAATCTACCTAGAAGAAGGAATCAAATTACTCAAAGAAAATATTGTTCTTCGTCAGATTCCAGATTATTCAGTAAGAGACTTGGCACAACTTTCCCTTGAAGCCATGATTAGGCAAACAGGGATTCCAATTGCATTTACGTATACTGGTCTCTTCGTGCATGAGTTTAAGAAGGGGGCGTTAACGAAGTTTGATTTACATGACTGTATGCCTCATCCGATTCACTTAAATAAAAGTCAATTTTCTGTAAAAAATTTCAAACAATTACTCCGAGTTTTTGAAGAACAACAACAAGAATTACTAAAAAAAGCTATTCGCGGATATGGTTTTCGTGGTAAACTATTTGGAGAGATCTTATATACTGGTTTTTCTAAAAAGGGTGAAGAAATTATCGTCGATGGAAAAGTTTTAGCAGACGATGAAATCATTACATTTGTGTGCCCAGACCATATGCGTTTTGTTCCTTTTTTCCCGATGATTGAAGAAAAAGGGATCAACCAAATTTTATATCCAGATTTATTAAGAACGATTATTGAAAAAGAATTAATTTTTAAAGAAAGGAACTATCATGACTGAGAAAACCGTAGAGACGCTTTCAGATGAATTGAGTCAAGTTTTGCAAGAAATTGTGACGAATCCTGAAGAAGAACCAAAAAGAGCGGTGGTAGTGGACGAAAAGACAATTTTGGTCGATGAGGTACATTACCAAATCATTGAAGATTATAGAAACGGCTTTAATATTGAAGCATTCAATGAACGATATAACGATATTTTTGAGCGTTATGACTATATTGTAGGGGATTGGGGCCATGAAAAATTACGATTAAAGGGCTTCTTTAAACATTCTCATAAATTAGCAACACCAGATAGAGATATTGATTATTTACAAGAGTATATTTTGGAATATTGCAATTTCGGCTGTCAGTATTTTGTATTAGAAAGAGATCCTGAGGCAAAACACAAACCTGTTCTTGAGGAAGAAAAACCACAACGTCCAAGACGAGAGAGAAATTCTCAAAGAAAACGCCAAAATAATCCAAGACGAGAGCATGTATTTAGTCCAGTAGATTTAGATGCTCCTGCGAGAAATCAACAAAATCGTAAATTCAAAGAGAAATCTCAAAATCGTCAAAAGCGTCGCAATAATGAAACAAATCCGCGCAATAAAAAAGAACAAGATTTTAATCTGAAAGAATTTATTCCAAAAGAGACAATGAAGGAATATGGAGATAAAACGTTTAAACCGAAAACGAAGAAATCAAATTCGCAACATTTCTCAATGAAAGAAGTTGAAAAATCTTCAAGTAGCAAGGTGAAGAAAAGTGTCGTTAAAAATCCTCAGAAAAAAGGATTTCATATTAGAGAGAACCAACAAAGAGGGAAATAAATGTATAAAGCGTATTTTATTGATTTAGATGGAACTATGTATAAGGGGAAAGAACGTATTCCCACTGCAGAAGCTTTTATTAAAAGACTACAGGAAGCCAATATCCCGTTTTTATTCGTAACAAATAATGCGACGAAAACTCCTGAACAAGTGGCTCAAAACTTGCGTGAAAATTATGGAACAAATGTTGAAACAGCTGAAGTGTATACGAGCGGCGTTGCTGCTGTAGATTACATAAAATCGCACTACCCAGTGGAGCGTATTATGGTAATCGGAGAAGAAGCAATTAAGAATCAAGTAAAAGCAGCTGGCTTTACACTGGATTCAGAAAATCCTGAATTAGTCCTACAATCTTTAGATCGAAATGTTACTTATAAAGATTTAGAGAAAGCGACTTTAGCTATTAGAGGTGGAGCAACTTATATTGTTACAAATATCGATTCCAATTTACCGAGTGAAAAAGGCCCTGTTCCTGGTTCAGGAGCAATAACAGGATTCTTAAAAGTAGCTACCCAAGTGGAACCGATTGTTATTGGTAAACCTAGTAGTATCATTATGGAATCAGCATTAGACTATCTTAATACGAAGTTCCCTAACTCACATTTTTCAAAAGAAGACATTGCCATGGTTGGAGATAATTATCAAACAGATATTCAAGCAGGTATTCAATATGGAATGGATACAATTATGGTCTTAACTGGATTTTCTACAAAAGAAACATTGTTGAACGTAGAGGAACAACCAACCCATTTAGTAGAGGATTTGAGTAAATGGAACATTTAATGAGACCTTATCGAGTTCAAAAATGGGGGATCGCTACTGCTCTATTTTTATTCTGGTTAAGTTTAGGAATTACCTTTGTGATCTTTTTCGAACCTCTATACCATTGGTCCATTCAGTGGTTTGGAGTAGAAAAAATGACTGGATACAGTGCAGATGTTCTTAAAACAAATTATCATGAACTGATAGGATATTTGACGAATCCATTGAATGATTCACTGGTGATGAGTAATTTTACGAGTTCTCAGCAAGGATTATTTCATTTTTTTGAAGTCAAAAGGCTATTCTTTATTAATTTTGCGATATTCCTTTCATCTGGTTTAGTCAGCTTTTTTGGAATTCGGTCCTTAAAACAAAGGCGTCTAACATGGCTTTTGAGAAGGCCAATTCGGTGGCTAGTTCTTGTTCCGATTTTCGTTTGTGTTGGTATTGCAAGCTTTTTTAATACATTGTTTATTAAATTTCATGAGCTCTTTTTTAACAATGATGCTTGGATTTTTGATCCCAAGAAAGATCCTATTATTTTAGCTTTGCCAGAAGAATTTTTTATGGTTTGCTTTATTGTGGTCTTTAGCATATTACTACTCGGGTTATTGGGAACCAATGTATTGATTAAAAATTTAAAAGAAATCTAGTCTTTTTATACGAGAAGTGACCTTTTATCGAAGGTTGCTTCTCTTTTTTTATAAAAATATTCATTTTTGGAAGCACTACTCATGAAAAAATGATATGATAGGGATAGCGAATTTTTTAAGGATTGGGGGAATGAATCAATGAAATTATCGATTGTAATTCCATTTTATAACGAAGAAAATATGATTCAAAAAATGTATGATGCTTTAGTAAAAGAAATTAATCAAATCACACAAGCTGAATTTGAATTAATTTTTATTAACGACGGGAGTAAAGATCGTACTTTTGAGAAAATGCTGGCCATTGCAGATGCAGATTCTCGCGTAAAATACATTAGTTTTAGTAGAAATTTTGGTAAAGAAGCTGGGACGATAGCAGGTCTTGAATACGCAACTGGGGAAGCTGTGATTTTAATGGATGGAGACTTACAACATCCTCCTGCACTATTACCTAAGATGATAGCGGCTTATCAAGAAGGCTATGATGTTGTTAGCGCGAGACGTACACGGACAGGAGAGAAACCGCACCGTACGTTTTTAGCAAAACATTTTTACAAATTAGCCAATAAGATGATGGACATTGAATTAATGGATGGAGTATCAGAATTCCGTTTATTCAGTCGTAAAGCCGTTCGTGCCATTTTATCTTTACAAGAATATAACCGTTTTTCTAAAGGAATTTTTTCTTGGATTGGCTTCAAAGAAAAAGTAATTGAATATGAAAATCAAGTACGTACAGTGGGAGAAACCAAGTACTCATTGAAGTTTTCGTTGAATTATGCTATTCAAGGGATTTTATCTTTCAATGACAAACCATTGCGAATGTGTATTAACTTAGGTCTTTTCTGTTTAATGATTTCAGTCGCTTATGTATTGTGGTCATTTGTACAATATTTTGTAGCCCCTGACACGATGGTTAGTGGATATTTCACAACTATTTTTTCAGTAGTTCTTTTTGGAGGAATTCAACTGATTTCTATCGGCGTGTTAGGTGAATACATTGGAAAAATTTATTACGAAGTTAAAAAACGCCCTCATTATCTTGTGGATCAAACCAACATGACACAGAAAGGAGAGCAAAATGACAACTAAGAAAAAAGTCTATTTAGCTAGTTTCCTAGCTCCGATGCTAATTATGCTCGTAGCTTGGATCATAGATGGATTTTTCCCTTTTGGTGCTAAATCATTAATGGCGGTTGATTTTAATGCACAATATATTGGTCTCTATGCCTATTTTAAACATTTATTTTTAAATGGAGATTGGAGCAGTTTTTTCTATTCGTTCTCTAAGTCGATTGGAGGAGGAATGCTTGGAATTTGGGGATTTAATTTATTGAGTCCTTTTAATTTTCTGTTTCTATTGTTTTCTGAAGAGAATTTCCAATGGGTTGTTCCTGTGACCATTGCCTTACGTTATGGAACGATGGGTCTAACAATGACGCACTTTTTAGTAAAGCGATATGATGGCTTAAAGAAAAAAGCCTATTTATTACCAATTGTAGCGACAATCTATGCATTAAATGGGTTTAATGTTAGTTATCAAATGAACCCTATTTTTTACGATGGTATGATTGTCTTGCCACTTGTATTAATCGGAGTTGAACAAGTTTTAGATAATGAATCTCCTAAGGGCTATATTGGAATGCTTGCTCTTGCATTGTTTGTTCATTTCTATATGGGCTATATGACCTGTATCTTTGTGGTGATTTATGCATTCTTTTATATTATCCGCTCTAAAGAGTTTACGAACTTCAAAATTACGTTTGAACGTTTGTTGAAATTAGCGAGTGCTTCCATTATTGCAGTAGGGATGGTTGCAGTCATTCTATTGCCGATTATTATTAGTTTAGTTTCTACAAAAGGTGGATTACAAAGCTCCTTAAAATTTGAATGGACTTTGCAAATCAATCCTTTAGAAATTTTGGCTAAATTATTTTTAGGGGCTTTCGACAATGAATCGTGGCCAGCTGGACCAAACTTGCCAAATATTTATGTTGCAAGTTTAGGTATTTTAGGGACTATTTACTATTTTGTTTCTAATAAAATTACAAAATGGGGCAAGATTGCTGCAGGATTTGTGTTAACGATTTTCCTCATTTCATGTGCCCATGAGTTTACAAGTAAATTATGGCATATGGGTCAAAACCCGGCCGGATTCTTCTATCGTTTTTCATGGATTATTGCTTTCTTCTTGATTTATCTTTCTTATTTAAGTTTAAGAGAAATGGAACGTTTTACTCCAAAAGAAGCGAGTATTTTATTTGTCGGTATGGCCATTATTTTTGTGATTGTTCAGTATCAAACTCATTCATTCTTGACGGTTTGGCAACGCATAGCCACAATCGGAATTTATATGATTATCCTTCTTGCTTTATTCTGGACAAAGGTAAAGAAACCATGGGTCGTTATTGCAGCTCTCACGGTGGTTGAACTGACGGCAAATGCGGCTATTGTTCAGTCTAGAGTGGGGTATACAGATGCCTATAAGTATCATGATGCGGTACTTCAATTAAAAGAGGCGATTAATCCGATTAGACCAGATCATTCTGATTTTTATCGTATTAATAAATCATTTAATTTAAGTAAAAATGATCCATTTATGGTGGACTATCCAGGCTTATCTGTATTTAGTTCTAACTTAGAAAATAGTACGAGAGATTTATTTGACCGATTAGGAAATAACGGGATTAATGCTACCACTTATTATCAAGGAACGCCTTTCCAAGATGCGCTATTCTCTGTGAAATATTTAGTGGCTCCAAAACCTGTATATACGAAGGAATATCCGGATACCTCTAAAATGTATGTATTTGGAAATATGGTAACCAGAAAAGATATTACGACTAAAGAACCTGTGTTTGAAGCAATTAGAACGATTACTTATCAAGGTGGTCCAATTTTACCAATTGCATTTGGAGTGAATGATGATACGACGAAGGTTAAACTTGAAAATCATCAACCTATTCAAAACCATAATAAAATTGTTCAAGCAATGGGACAAACGAGTGAGTCTTACTTAACGATTCTAGCTGCCAATGATGTGCAATTAGAAAATATGGAAGTGTTTGATTCTTCAAAACCTGAAACGTATCGACGAATTGATTCTTCAAAACCAGGAAAAATTACGTATCATTTAGTTCCTCAGTCTTCTGAAGACTATTGGGTATCGATTCCTCAGATTCTTTCTCATTCGAATAAAAATAACGTTAGAATTTTGCTGAATGGAAATAGTTATGATTTCCAAAATAAATTCCAACAAGCACAATTAATTCAAATTGCTCACAACTCACTTGGAAAAGCAGTAGATTTGACGATTGAAATTGATTCGAATGAAGAATTTAACCTTTCAGGCTTACGTCTAGCAAGAACGAACGGCACTTTAGCAAATCGCATTATCGAAGAACGACAACGCCAAGGTTTAAAAGTAGAACACTGGAATCAAAGTAATTTTAAAGGAACTGTAAATATTACGGATGATAGTACTTGGATGATGACAAGTATTCCATATGATAGAGGATGGACAGTGAAGGTAGATGGAAAAGTAGTTGGAACTAAGAAAATTTGGGATAGTTTATTAGCCTTTCCAATTACTTCTGGTGAACATACTATTGAGATGACCTATTTACCAGATGGCTTTATGGCAGGATTAATCATTTCTATTTTCTCTATCGTAATTTACGGAGTTGCAATTTATAAAAAGTGGATTTAATCCAGTAGGAGTAGACTGTAATGACAATTTCAAAATTGAAATTAAAGTATAGTTCGTTATTTCTTATTCCATTTATATTGATGTTGGGGGTCTTCCTATGTTTAGGTTTGACCCCTTTTTCAAAAAGTTCTATTCATAGTGGAGATTTTCTTTCTCAATACTTTCCATTATATATAGGATTACATAAAATGTTTTGGAATGGCGATTTTAGCGGACTGTTTTGGTCATTTGAAAAATCATTAGGAGGAGCAATGCCGAGTGTGTGGGGATTTAATAGTTTAAGTCCGTTCACTTTTTTATATGTGCTTTTTCCTATCTCGAGTTTTCATGTCATCAGTTATATCATTCCTTTAATTCGTTTTGGAGTTATGGGAGTGGTATTTGGTTATTTTATAGAGAAAAAATATCAAGCTGTATCGAAACGATACTGGCTTGCAGTTGGATTATGTACTTCTTATACTTTAAGTGGTTTTATCATTTCTCAGCATTATAATCCTAATTTTTTAGATAATTTGGTTTATGTTCCTTTTATCTTTTTGGGGATTGAGGATATTTTCCATGGAAAGAAATCCATAAAACTTCCCGTATTTTTAGCACTGAGTTTGATTACCAATTTCTATACAGGATATATGATGTGTCTTTTGATTATTCTATACACAATGTATATCGCTTTTTCTGAAGAACAATCATGGAAAGAAACTTTTGCAAAAATCATGCGAGTAGCTCTTTTTTCTCTCATTGGAGTAGGGATGGCTGCTTTTTGGCTATTGCCTGTTTTCAGTGCATTATTAGAAAGCAAAGCCAGCGCTAGTAGTACATTTGAATGGTCCTTTAAAGCGGTTAATGACTTAGTTTCAATGAGTCAAAAATTTATCGTAGGATCTTTCGGGGAAAAAGAATGGGGAGATCCGCAAGCACTTCCTCAGCTATTTGTCGGGAGTCTAGGATTGTTTGGGTTGTTCACCTTTTATGCCTGCAGGGAAATTACCTTAAGGAAAAAAATCATGGCGTCCATTGTGCTAGTTGCAATGATATTGTCTTTTCATATTCAAGGGTTAGATCAAATTTGGCATATGGGACAAAGACCAGTAGGCTTCTATTTTAGAAACTCTTGGATTGCTAATTCGTTTCTATTTGTACTTGCTTCAGAGAGCTTAATGAAATGGAAGGCTGAATTTAATTGGACTCATGTAATAGTGACATCTGTCGGATTTGGGAGTATCCTAGTTGCTTCGTTGATGACTTCTCTAAAAATTGTGGATGCCTCACAAAAAATACTCGCTTTCGTCATTTGGACAATCGTTTTAATGATTGTTTTTATTCCAAAAATCAATATTCGAAGAAGATATCAGCTATTGAGTGGAATTGTGTTGTTTGAACTCGCTTTAAACGCCTTTATGGGCTTAAGAAGGGTTCCTTATTTTGTCAGTCGCGATAGTATACAAGAGCAAATGACATTAGCCTCCAAGTTTGACGAAAAATATGGACAAACTCGCCATGATTTTCAGCGGATGGAAATTCATAAAGGACTTTCCTATGCCAATTTTCCGATTGCGTTTGGCTACAATGGGGGTTCTCATTTTACTTCTAGCTTAGAGTATTCGTTGATTCAAAAGTTGGGACAATTAGGCTTAGCTACTTCTCAATCAGTCGCTAATTATAGCAATCGAAATGTCATTCTCGATTCCCTCCTTGGTGTTTCTAGAATGATGATGACAGGAGATGAGAAATCGGCTTTTCCTGATATGAGAGGCCTGTATTTAAAAGAAGATACCTTTGAAAAATATACGGTCTATAAGAATCCATATGTTTTCTCCTTAGGCTTTTTAACCAATGAATCGACGGCTAGAAATGTTCGCTTCAATCAAAATGCTCCGGTTTCGAATCTCAATCAGTTATTGGAAGTCATTGGATTAAATTCGACTTCAGCTCTCAAGGAAATCACTATCCCTAAACCGATTGTTAAAAATCTAAATCAGTCTGGAGAAAAGTTTACGGCGATTAATGAGGAGGAAGAGACACAAATCCAATGGACGATACCGATGAGTCCAAATAAACTTTATTTTGTTCAAATCCCTGTATCGCAATCAGGAAATATTAATAAATCTAAAGCGATGCTTGACGGGACGAACTATTCTTATGAAGTTCGCTTCCATTCGAATCAGCTTTGGTCAATTGGGAATGGGAATCTTGCTTCATCCTTAAATTTTTCTTTTGAAAAAGGAAAGGTCAAAGAATGGAATGTTCAAGATGTTAAATTTTATGAACTGGATATTCCAACACTTGCAAATGCTTTAGAACAAACCAAAAAAGAAAATTCTATAACGATTGATTCTTACTCTAATTCGACTGTTAAAGCACATGTAACAGTTACAGATTCGAATCAAGGATTTGCGACCTTTACGATTCCTTATCATTCTGGATGGAGTGTATTGGTTGATGGAAAAAAACAAGAGGTGAAAAAATCATTGGACTTGTTTATGGGCGTGACACTGACTAGAGGTGAACATGAAATTGTTTGGGCTTATGATCCGCCAGGGTTGAAAATCGGAAGTCTCATTTCCATATTATCAGTCTGTGTACTAATTTTTCTTTTAAAATACAGTCAAATGGATACTTCGAAGTAAGGCGACAACATCAGAAATAAGAATTATTTCTGATGTTGTTTTTTTTAGTGTCTTTATAGAATCTTATCTTTGAAATCCGCTCAAATTCATGGTTATAATGGCCTGTTATTAAATTGTATGAGAAGAGGAGGGAGGAAGATGTTTTTGGATGCAACCACTTTAGGGCAAATGGTTTTATCAAAAGAAATTAGCCCACTAGAATTAGTTGAAGAGTCTATTCAAAAAGCTACATTATTGAATCCTTCCTTAAATGCTATCGTTTATACACAATATGAGGAAGCCATAGAAAAAGCAAAACGTTTTTCTTTAAAAAATCAACCTTTTGCGGGAGTGCCCCTCTTTCTAAAAGATCTAGGACAAGAGCAAAAAGGGAGTATTTGTACCTATGGCTCACGTTTATTCAAAGATATAAAAAGTACGCAGACAGATAACTTTGTCAAACGCTTAGAAAATCTTGGGTTTATTATTTTGGGACGTACGAATACGCCGGAGTTCGGCTTTAAGACAGTGAGTGACTCCTTGTTACATGGTCCCGTTCGAAATGCGGTGAATCTTGATCGAAACGCAGGAGGTTCTAGTGGCGGGGCAGCAGCGGTTGTAGCAAGTGGAATCACGCCGATTGCTGCAGCAAGTGATGGCGGTGGTTCAATCCGAATTCCCGCAAGCCATAATGGTTTGATTGGACTGAAACCTTCCAGAGGGCGTGTGATTGCAGGTCCAGGCTCATATCGTAGCTGGAATGGTGCAACGGTTCATTTTGCGTTGACGAAAACGGTCCAAGATACGAGAAATTTATTATTCCACCTGCAAGAGTACCAAATGGAAAGCCCGTTCCCGTTGCCGAAACTAAGCGCCAAGGAACTTTATCTACCAGATAAGCTAAAACCTTTAAAAGTATCCGTATTATTGCAGTCACCTGTTGGAGAAGAGGTCTCTAAGGATTCGGTGGATGCGGTGATGAAGATTGCGAATTTCTTTGAGAATCATGGGCACTCTGTAACGCTTCTTCAAAAAGATCCAGTCGACGGTATCGCTTTGCAAAAAGGTTTTTATATTATCAGTGCGGTTGAAACAGCGTTGATGTTCCAAAATATTGAACGCCAGATTGGACGTCAAGTAACGCGAGACGATATGGAACTGATGACATGGGCGATTTATCGTAGTGGACTGGATATTTCAGGAATGGAATATTCAAAAGTAGCATCCAGTTGGGATAGTTATGCTTATCAGATGGCGCAGTTACACGAGCAGTATGATTTGCTGTTATTGCCAACGGTTGCCAAGCCCGCGCCGAGTCTAGTTCCGTATGAATTATCTGCTGATTTACAATCCAAACTTACTCGCATTGATGATTTTACAAAAGACCAAAAGCAGCAACTAATCTGGGAAATGTTTGAGGAGAGCGTAGCCGATACGCCGTTTACGCAGCGATTTAATATTACAGGCCAACCCGCAATTAGCTTGCCAGTTCACCATACTAAAGACGGACTTCCAATTGGTGTGCAACTCGCTGCTGCAAAGAGAAGAGAAGACCTTCTCCTACAAATTGCAGAATGGTTTGAGCAAGGACAATTATTACAAGTAACAAAACAGTAGAAAGAAGTGAAAGTGTGATAGAAACAGAAGCTTTATTTAAGCCTTTCAAATTAAAAAAAGGAGTCACATTGGACAATCGATTTGTGCTTTCTCCAATGGTGACGAACTCTTCAACGAAAGAAGGTCATATTACAGAGGATGATTTAAAATATGCCGAGCGTCGTGCACATTCAGCGGCCCTTCAAATTACAGGGGCGGCTTACGTGAATAAGCAAGGACAGCTTTTTGAGTATGGATTTAGCGCAGCCTCCCTCGATGATATCGAAGGCTTAACTAAACTAGCTAAAGCGATGAAATCAGGTGGAGCTAAAGCTATCCTGCAATTAACGCATGCAGGACGTTTTGCAAGCCATGCCTTAAATCGTGACCGCTATGTGTATGGCCCAAGTGCGATGACATTACAATCGCCGTTCCCTCATGAAGTGAAAGAATTAACTGTAGAAGAAATTCATGGCATTATCGAAGATTATCGCCGTGCTGCACAAATTGCTATTCAGTCTGGATTCGACGGGTTAGAAATTTCATCGGCACAACGACTACTTATCCAAACCTTCTTCTCAACTTTCTCTAATGAGCGTACAGATGAATATGGCTGTAAGACGTTGGAGGACCGTTCGAGAATCGGGATGGAAGTGTTAACGGCGGTTCAAGAAGTGATTGATGAATATGCCACAGATGATTTTATTTTAGGTTTTAGAGCGACGCCTGAAGAAACGCGCGGAAATCAAATTGGATACACTGTGGATGAGTTTCTTGAGTTCTTCGAAGAGGCGCTAAAAAAAGTGAACATTGACTACTTAGCTATTGCAAGCTGGGGACACGATGTCTTCAGAAATAAAGTTCGTGCCAAAGGGCCACATCAAGGCGAACTCGTTAATAAAGTCGTCTATGAACGCTTAAAAGGTCGAGTAGCAGTGATTGCTTCAGGAGGCATTAATTCTAAAGAAAAAGCCCTCGAAGCATTAGAAAATGCAGACTTAGTCGGTCTTTCAACACCATTTATCACGGATCCAGAATTTGCCATGAAGATTCAAGAAGGCAACGAATCAGAGATTCAATTAACGATTAAACCAGAAGCCCTTGAAGCATTAGCGATTCCAAAGGCGGCTTTCAAAGATATCGTACCTTTAATGGACTTTGGAGAGTCACTTGAAAAAGAAGCCAGAGATTTCTTCAGAGGCCTTGAAGCGAACTACGAGGGGAGAGAGACAGGTGAAAATTAGTCTGTTAGATTACGGCCTCGTAGATGAAGGGAAGACGAGTAGAGAGGCTATTCGTGAAACGCTGGAGTTGGCGCAATTAGCAGACGAACTTGGATTTCATCGTTTCTGGGTGAGTGAACATCATAATGTGCCAGCACTCTCGATTTGTGCTCCAGAAGTGGTGATTGCGTACCTTGCCAGCCACACGAAGAACATCCATATTGGTTCGGGTGGAATCATGGGTTTGCATTACTCACCCTATAAGGTGGCGGAAATCATGTCAACGCTAGAAGGACTATTCCCAGGGCGTGTGGATATCGGTCTTGGTAATTCGCCAGGTACGCCGCTTGTAGGTCGTCACCTAGAGTCGCATTATTCTAAAGAACAATATGCCGAATGGTTAGAAAAGCTCCAACAGTATTTGAATGAAGCTCGTCGTAAAGGTGTGGTCGTTCCAGAAGCTGAGAATGTTCCTGAACAGTTCCTTCTTGGGATGGGAGGTCAGTCGATTGAGTCTGCGGCCTCTCTAGGGTTGAGTTTTGTGTATGGTGTATTTCCATATATTCCTCAAGACCCTGTGGAGTTGGCGAAAAGTCTTTCCGAGAAATATCGCAGCAACTTTAAAGCAGGAACACATAGCAAACCAAGTAACTTTGTACTAGCGGTATTTGTGGTTATTGCAGACACGAGTGAAGAAGCCGAAGAGATGGCGAAACCATTAGATTTATGGATGCTTGGAAAACAGGATTTTACGGAGTTCCATACCTTCCCAACCCAAAAAGATGTAGAAGAATATGAATTCACACAGCGGGACCATGAGAAAATCGCAAGCAACCGCAGTCGACTCATCGTGGGAAATCCACGTGAAGTTTACGAGCAAATGGAGGCGCTAAGAGCAGTCTCTAATCCTGACGAGCTCTTATTTATTCCACTCGTCGGTTCAATTGAAAAGAGAAAACGTTCAGTGGAATTACTCGCTGAATTATATAAAGGAGAACAATAACATGAGAAAATTTGCAAACTTTTTATGGATTGATAAAGAAGGAGAAAACTACACAATTCGTATGACTCCAGAACTTCAAGATGATGTCGGTACGATTGGTTTCGTTCAATTTAACATGGATGACCAATTAGAAGCTGAAGACGAAATCTTAAGCTTAGAAGCAAGTAAAACAGTGATGTCCATTGTGACTCCACTGGCAGGGAAAGTCGTAGCTAGAAACTTAGCCGCAACAGAAGATCCTAAATTATTAAACTCTGAAAAACCAGAAGAACACTGGTTAGTGACATTAACGGACGTTGATGAAGCAGCATTCTTGGCATTAGAAGATGAATAATCATAAAGAAGAGCAGTTGCTCAGGAAAATGATTGAGTTTTTGGCGCAGGAAGCAGGAGAATCCCTTGAAGTTGAAGGGAAAACGGTAGAAGAGTTGAAGACACTTTGGCGAGGGTTTGTAAATGTAAGGCAACCTAAAGGGTCGCCTGCAGAATATGTCACTTTTGAGAATGAGTATTTACAAGAATACCATGCTCCAAGAGTGCAGACATTAGCAGATTGCCTATCAACACCAAATGATCAAATCAAACTCTATTATGGGGATTTATGTGAACTGAAAGTCGATGCGATTGTGAATGCGGCGAATAGTGAGATGCTAGGATGTTTTATTCCAAACCACCGCTGTATCGATAATGCCATTCACACTTTTTCAGGCATTCAACTTCGCTCCTTTTGTCATCATTTAATGGAGGAACAAGGGAAGAAGGAGCCTGTTGGAAAAGCAAAAATCACTCCAGCATTTAACTTGCCATCGAAGTACATCATCCATACAGTAGGCCCCTTCTTGCCTCCAGGGAAAAAAGTAACGCCGCTTCGTGAACAATTACTTGCGGGTTGTTACAAGAGTTGTCTGGAAGCCGCAAGAGAAGCCGGACTTACATCGATTGCTTTTTGCGGGATTTCAACAGGAGAGTTTGGATTTCCAAAAGAACCTGCTGCGCGTATTGCCATGGATACCGTGAACAAGTGGTTGCAGGACACGTCTTCAACAATGACCGTTGTCTTTTCAACCTATACCAAGGAAGACCAATCGATTTATCAGAAATTATTATCAGGAGAACAGTAGAATGACGAAATGGAATGCATTACAAAAAGAAAGAACGACTGAAGCTAGTCTACTGGCGGATTTATTCCAGGAAGCGGATGCTATTGTGGTTGGTATCGGTGCTGGGATGTCGGCAGCAGATGGATTCACCTACATTGGCAGTAGATTCGAAGACGCTTTTCCTGATTTTATCGAGAAGTATCAATTTTTAGATATGTTACAGGCGAGTCTATTTCATTTTCCAAGTTGGGAAGAGTATTGGGCGTTTCAAAGTCGTTTTATCGCGCTCAACTACTTGGATCAACCTGTGGGACAATCATATGTTGAACTATTAGAAATGCTCAAAACAAAACCATATCACATCATCACAACGAATGCCGATAATGCGTTTTGGGTAGCCGGGTATGACAAAGAGAAGGTTTATCATATTCAAGGAGAGTATGGGCTTTTCCAATGTAGCCAGCACTGTCATCCAAAAACCTATCAAGATGATGCATTAGTTCGCAAGATGATTGCAGAACAAAAGGATATGAAGGTTCCATATGAACTGATTCCGTTCTGTCCAGAATGCGGAGCACCGCTTGAAATTAATAAGCGTAACGCTGAAAAAGGAATGGTGGAGTCAGCAGATTTCTTTGAACAAAAGGCACGCTATGATGCGTTTTTAGAAGAACATAAAAACGATAAGGTGCTCTTTTTAGAAATCGGAGTGGGTTTTACAACGCCGCAATTTATCAAAACGCCTTTCCAAAAATGTGTACAAGCTAATCCAAATGCCTTGTTTGTAAGTATGAATCATAAGCATTACCGCATTCCCCTGGCGCTAAGAGAGCAAACCGTACAATTGTCAGAAAACATTGCCTCATTAATCCATGGGACCTATCAAGAGCTTAAAGGAGAATAAACGATGTATTTAATCGAACCAATCCGTGACGGAAAATATGTAAAAGATGGAGCAGTAGCGCTTGCGATGCAAGTGTATGTACAAAATAATGTTTTCTTAGATGATGATATTTTGTTCCCATATTACTGTGATCCTAAAGTAGAAATTGGAAAATTCCAAAATACAATTGCCGAAGTGAACGAGGAGTATTTAAAAGAAAACAATATTCTTGTTGTTCGCCGTGACACTGGTGGCGGTGCTGTATATGTGGACTCTGGTGCAGTGAATATATGCTATTTAATTCAAGATAATGGAATCTTCGGGGATTTCAAGAGAACGTATGAACCAGCAATTAAAGCCTTACACGAACTCGGCGCAACAGCTGTCGAACAAACAGGTCGTAACGACTTAACGATTGAAGGCAAAAAAGTATCTGGTGCTGCGATGACGATTAGTAATGGTCGTGTATACGGTGGTTTCTCGCTCTTATTAGACGTGGACTATGATGCGATGGAAAAAGTCTTGAACCCAAATAAGAAGAAATTACAATCTAAAGGGATTCAATCTGTACGTGCGCGTGTCGGAAGTATTCGCCCATATCTTGCTCCAGAGTATCAAAACGTGACGGTAGATGAGTTCAAAAACTTAATCACTTGTAAGATTTTAGGAATTAATTCGATTGATGAAGCGAAACGTTATGTATTAACCGAGGAAGATTGGAAAGAAATCGATGAACTCACAGCTTCTAAGTATAAAAACTGGGAATGGAATTATGGCCAATCTCCTCAATATAGTGATTACCGTGATGGCCGTTTTGCATGCGGAACGATTCAATGCTACCTAGAAGTAGAACAAGGGCGAATTTCAAATTGCCGTATTTACGGAGATTTCTTCGCTAAAGGAAATGTTCAAGAAGTCGAAGAAAAACTAAAAGGCGTTCGTATGGTGAAAGAGGACTTAGTAGAAGTCTTAAGTGCCATCGATTTAAGAAACTACTTTGGCGCAGTCACTGCAGAAGAATTTGCTGGACTCGTTTTAGGAGAATAAAAATAGAGTGATACCGTATACGGTATCACTCTATTTTTATAGAAAAGGATGAAGCATAACGCTTCATCCTTTTTGCTTGATTAGTCTAATTCTTCTTTTGCTGGAATGCTGTGTGCTAGACGGCTTGCTGCAGCGGCCGCGATAGCTCCTACTAAGTCGTCTAAGAAGATGTTTACTTTACCAGTTGATTTATCATCTAAGTTTTTAAGAATTCCTGGTTTTACTTTGTCGATATAACCATAGTTTGTAAATCCGATAGAACCATATACGTTCACAATCGATAACGCTAAGATTTCATCGACCCCATATAGAGGCTCGTCTTCAGATAAGACATCGTTTAATAATGGATGTAATTTCTTTTCCTCAGCAAGTTTATCCATTTCAATTCCGGTAATGACAGCATTTTGTACTTCACGTTTCTTTAAAACACTGAGAACATTACTTAGGCATTCTTCCTTTGTCAAACCTGGTACATATTTTTCTTGTAAGAAATAAACTAAATCAGCAATTTGTTCTATGTCTACACCACGTTCAGATAACAATTCTAAAGAACGTTCGTGTAATTCTTTTGGGCTTTTCATAAAAATCCTCCTTTTTATTAATTATGAAACCCTTTTAAAAAGAGTAGCTTTTTATTTTAACACAAAAAAGAAAAACGCCCAAATGAATTGAGCGTTTTTTTGAAAATTTGTAAACGGTTAGAACATGGATGAACTGTGAATCGTGCTTGGTCGACTATTTGGGTTCACATACGTCATCGCAGCATTAATGGCAACAGGCGCTTCACCAAATCCAGTAGCGATGATTTTTACTTTGCCATCATATGTTGCGATATCTCCAACAGCAAAGACACCAGGAAGTGTGGTTTCCATTTGGCTATTTGTCACAATACAGTTTCTTTGAACATCAAATCCCCAGTTTTTCATGCCCCCGATAGAAGAAGAGAAGCCGTAGTTCACAATGAAATCGTCAACAGGAATTTCGATTTGATCTTCGCCTTTAGCGTGTTTTAGTACAACGGATTGAATTTTCTCACCATTTCCGATTATTTGCTCAGGAAGATAAGGGGTTAAGATTTCAACGCTTGATTCTTCTAGTTGTTTTACGCTATGTTCTTGCGCTCGAAACTGAGGGCGACGATGAATGATAGAAACCTTTTTTGCGATGGGTTCTAAGGCAAGCGCCCAGTCTACAGCAGAGTCTCCACCTCCACAGATAGCAACAGTATGGTCTCTAAAGCGTTCTAGGTTATTGACAAAATAATGTAAATTTTTACCTTCGTAATGTGAAGCTTCGTCAATTTCTAGTTTTCTTGGTCGAAAGGCTCCGTTTCCGCAAGCAATAATTACCGTTTTTGCTAAATGGGTTTGTTTTGAAGTAATCACTTCATATCCAAACTCAGTTTTGTTTAATTCTAAAGCTTCTTCTTCTAAACAGTACTGAGTACTTGGGAATCTTTCTAATTGTGCTAATAAGTTTTCAATTAATGCTCCTGCTTGGATTTCAGGAAAAGCAGGGATGTCGTAGATTTTTTTTTCAGGATATAACATCCATGGTTGACCGCCTAATTCTGGTAAACTCTCTATAATTTTAACAGAAGCTTGGCGTAGACCAGCGTAAAAAGCGGTGAAAAGCCCGACAGGCCCACCGCCGATAATAATAATATCAACAATCTCTTGAGTCACTTTGTACCTCCGATTAATAAAACATTCTTAAAATAAAGGCCATTATAATTCCTGTTAATACTCCGGCAAAGACCTCTACTGGTTTGTGACCTAAATACTTTTTAATGATTAATTTTTTATTTTCTTCCGTATCGAAAATATTGATGGGATCATCTTCCGATTCAATTTCAACATGCTTTAGTGCACTAGATTCTTCTCGTAATTGTTCTTCATATAATTTTTGCAATAAAATCCCTTGTTCACCGCTTTGTCGTCTTACCGCCATTGCATCGAACATCACGATTAAGCCAAAAGTAGTGGCAATAGCTACTAAAGGAGAAGTGAATCCATATTCGATAATTAGAGCAGTAATCAAAGAACTAACTGCTGCAGAATGAGAGCTAGGCATTCCACCAGTACTCGTTACTAAAGAAACATGAGCATCTGGTTTCTTTGAAAAATAGGCAATAGGAAATTTAACAAATTGTGCAAACAGAATCGAACAAATAGAAGCGACTAATGGATAATTCTGAAATATTGTCATTCAACTACACTCTTTCTTTTTTTATACTAATCTACTATACCATGAATTCATCAAAATCACTAAAGAAAATTTATAGAATGAAATGATTTTTTTCTTAAGTTTTGTAGAAAGGCTAAATTGCACCTGTTTGGCTTTTGTGGTTTAATAGAAGAGGTTAGATGAGCAATTCATCATTAAGAAGTAAAAGGAGATGGAAGAATGAGTCAATTTCCACAACTAAATGAATTAAATACAAGTAATCCACTTGTAACGGTGCATACAAATCATGGAGATTTCAAATTGGAATTATTCCCTGAAATTGCACCTAAAACAGTAGAAAACTTTGTGACACACGCTAAAAATGGTTATTATAACGGAGTGATTTTCCACCGTGTTATTGAAGATTTCATGATTCAAGGCGGAGACCCAACTGGTACAGGGATGGGTGGCGAGTCGATTTATGGCCGTACTTTTGAGGATGAATTTTCAAGAGAAGCGTTTAACTTGTATGGAGCCCTTTCAATGGCGAATGCGGGTCCAAATACAAATGGGTCACAATTTTTCATCGTTACAGCAAAACAAGTACCCGCTCAAATGTTAAAACAATTAAAAGATGGCGGCTGGCCTGAAGAAATCGTTGAAGAATATGCTAAAATTGGTGGTACACCATGGTTAGATCATCGTCATACTGTATTTGGACGCGTTGTTGAAGGAATGGACGTTGTTCTTGATATCGAAGGCGTTAAAAGAAATGGACAAGATCGTCCACTTGAAGATGTAGTGATTGAATCCATGGAAGTAAACGCGTAGGGGGGTCCTATGAGTAAAACTTTTAGAATTGGTGACATCGTTACTGCAAAAGTAACAGGTGTACAAAATTACGGAGTTTTCTTAGAGCTAGACGAAGATACGCAAGGATTGATTCATATTTCTGAGTGTAAGCATGGATATATGGATAATGTGCATGATTTTGTGAAAGTAGGACAGGAAGTGACAGCGAAAGTCATTGACGTTGATGAATTCTCAAATAAGATTAGTTTATCGATTCGAGCACTTGAAAAATTAGATGTACCGGACTTTCCACAGCGCATTAAGAAAAATCGCAAACGTTACACTCCATCGATTGGTTTTTCTAGCTTAGCCAAGAAACTACCAATATGGATCGAAGAAGCTCAAGAAAAATTTGTAAAAGATAAAAATAAGAGTTAATAGATTCGCTTTCTAAACAATCTATTTGACGAATATTAAAAATTTTAAGGAGGCATTCAAATGGGACATATTTCATTTGATTATTCAAAAGCATTAGGTTTCTTTAATCAAGAAGAAATCGATCACTTGCAATCTACTGTGACTGCATTAGATAAAGACTTGAGAGAAGGATTAGGAGCAGGAAACGACTTTACAGGTTGGATTAACTTACCTCGCGACTATGACAAAGAAGAATTTGCTCGTATTAAAGCAGCTGCTAAAAAGATTCAAGAAGAATCTGAAGTATTAGTGGTAATCGGTATCGGTGGTTCATATTTAGGAGCGCGTGCAGCGATTGATTTCTTAAACCACGCTTTCTATAACTACTTACCAAGCGATAAACGTAAAACTCCTCAAGTATTATTTGCAGGAAACAGCATTAGCTCAACTTACTTACAAGGCTTAATCGACTTAATCGGAGACCGTGATTTCTCTGTGAACGTGATTTCTAAATCTGGTACAACAACAGAACCAGCGATTGCTTTCCGTGTATTCAAAGATTTATTAATTAAAAAATATGGTAAAGAAGAAGCTGTAAATCGTATTTACGCTACAACTGACCGCGCTCGTGGAGCATTAAAATCTGAAGCAGATGTGGAAGGATACCAAACATTTGTGATTCCAGATGATGTCGGTGGACGTTTCACAGTATTAACAGCTGTAGGATTACTTCCAATCGCAGTTACAGGTGCAGATGTAGATGCATTAATGCAAGGGGCTGAAGATGCACGTGTGGCATACAGCTCATCAAACTTAAAAGAAAACGAAGCTTACCAATACGCTGTAGCACGTAATGTGTTATACCGTAAAGGAAAAGTGACAGAGTTACTCATTAACTACGAACCAACATTACAATACTTCTCTGAATGGTGGAAACAATTATTTGGTGAATCAGAAGGGAAAGACTTCAAAGGAATTTATCCTTCAAGCGCAAACTTCTCAACTGACTTACACTCACTAGGACAATACATCCAAGAAGGTCGTCGTAACATCTTCGAAACAGTTATCAAAGTGGGTAAACCAAATGAAGAAGTAACAATTCCTGAAACAGAAGAAGATTTAGATGGATTAGGATACTTACAAGGTAAAACAATGGACTTTGTAAATACAAAAGCTTTCCAAGGAACATTACTTGCTCATACAGATGGTCAAGTTCCAAACTTTGTAGTGAACATTCCTGATATGTCAGCTTACACATTAGGACACTTAATCTACTTCTTCGAAATCGCAGTAGGTCTTTCAGGTTACTTAAATGGCGTTAACCCATTTGACCAACCAGGGGTAGAAGCATACAAGAAAAACATGTTTGCTTTACTTGGAAAACCAGGTTTCGAAGACTTAGCAAAAGAATTAAACGAACGTCTATAATCGACTTACCGCATTCTCATATTGAGGGTGCGGTATTTTTGTATGTTTTTGGGTGATGGATGTAAAAAGAACTTGCGACAATATCGGTTTTGAACTAACATAGGTCTTACAAGAAGTGTTGGAGGAAAAAGATGAGAGTTATTGGATTAACAGGCGGGATTGCTAGCGGCAAATCAACCGTTTCGAATATATTCAAGAACGCGGGCATTCCGATTATCGATGCAGATGTCGTCGCAAGAAAAGTTGTTGAAAAAGATTCAGTAGGACTGATGTCTCTTACAAAACGATTCGGAAATTCTATTTTACTAAATGATGGTTCATTAGATCGAACGCAATTAGGCAGAAAAATGTTCAGTGATGCTTCCGTTTTGAAAGAGGTCAACGATTTGCTTCAACCTCTGATTAGAACGGAAATTGAACTTCAAATACAAGAGGCGAAAAAACAAAACACCCCGCTCCTTATTTTAGATATTCCGCTGTTATTTGAGATGCATTATGAGACTCTCTGTGATGACATAATCGTAGTGGCTGTTTCAGTAGAAACTCAGATTCAACGCCTAAAAAATCGCGATGGATTATCTAAAGAGGAAGCTCTAAAGAGAATCGAATCTCAAATGTCTTTAGAAGAAAAGGTTCAAAAGGCGGATATCGTTTGGACTAATGAAGGGTCCATTGAAGAATTAGAAGCTAGAGTTCATCAGTGGCTACTCGAAAATTTCCGACAAAAATGATATAATTAATCTAATAAGCACAAAAAGGAGAGGTGTTTTTTATGCAATGTCCAAAATGTAAAAATAATGGTTCTCGTGTAGTAGATAGTCGTCCGGCAGATGATGGACGTTCGATTCGTAGAAGAAGAGAGTGTGAAGAATGTGGCTACCGCTTTACGACTTTTGAACGTTTAGAAAAAGCACCATTACTTGTCATCAAAAGAAATGGCAATCGTGAAGAATTTAGTCGTGAAAAATTATTAAATGGATTAGTTCGTTCAGCTGAAAAACGTCCTGTATCATTGGGACAGTTAGAAACCATTGTCAATGAAATTGAGCGTTCGATTAATCAAGAAGGGGAAAATGAAGTATCCAGCACTTTAATTGGAGAAATGGTCATGGATCATTTATCTAAAATTGACGATATTGCTTATATTCGTTTTGCTAGTGTGTATCGTCAGTTTACAGACCGAAAAATGTTCTTAAAAGAATTAGAACGCATGTCTTTTGAAATGGACAATAAAGATTAAAGAAAGGAATTGAAGGAATGCAGTCAAAAGAATTTCCGTGGTCCAAATATAAACCAATGGACGGAATTTTAGTGATTCAACCGGTTTGGATTACTGAAAGAGAAATACAATTTTTAATGCAATTATATGCTCCGTTTATTGGAAAAGAAGCCACACTTTTGTATGCTACTTTATACGGTGAATTATCTCCATCTGCGTACCAGAGCGAAGTATTCTCAATTTCTGAATTACTGTCCATGACAAACTTGGGAATGCCAGATTTTCATTTAGCAAAATCTAGACTAGAAGGCATAGGACTGTTGAAGACCTATCATAAGGAACCTACTGCTTCTCGTCCTCAAACGTATACGATGGAATTGCTAGCGCCAACTTCTCCAAGACTCTTTTTTAAAGATGCGCTTCTGTCCACTTTACTATTGAATCAAGTGGGGAATCATCGGTTTGAAAAGTTGAAGCAAAGATTTTTAGCTGCTAACGTAGGAGATTTAGGAGATTCAACAAGCGCTCAATTTGAAGAAGTGTACCGACTTCCTTACAATATGGAGTCATATACTAGAAATCTCTCTCAAGAAAAAAGAATGGTGATGGATGTAAAACAACAATCACCAATGGAATTTTCATCTGAGGTCGATTGGGAACTGATTGAAGGACTGTTGAAGACGGAATTTGTTGATTTGGATTCTTTAACGAAGGAAGTCAAAAGAATCGTTGATGTATTGTATAAAGCGTACGGATTTTCAGAATCAGAAATCGCTCAATTCCTAGTGATTGCTTCAGATTTATCGACTAAAGTGATTGATGAAGAATTCTTACTGAAATTAGGTCAAGAAGCCGCCCAAAATAAGGTGAACCTAATGAGAGAAAAGGAAGAACATTTTGTCTCAGAAGAAATGAAAGAAAAATCTGAAACGTCTGAAGAAGTCTCTTCGGTAGAAGATGATGCAATCGGAATGTTAATTCAAGCAGCAAAAGAATTATCCCCAATTGATTTTGTCTCCAGTATTAAGACGCAGAAAAAAGGGTATGTTTCTAAAGCGGAGAGACAATTAATTTTTGATCTTGTCTCCGTGAGTGGTTTGCCAAATGAAGTGTTGAATATTTTATTCCACTATGCGCTAGTTCAGTTGGATCATGCGACGCTTGCAAGGAACTTTGTAGATGCGATTGCTAACGACTGGGCGACCAAAGGAATTCAAAGTGCGAAAGAGGCGATAGATGCTGTAAGGAACCGTGATTTACAAAGAGAGGTTAAGCGGAAACAGCAATTGCATAATGCGGGTAAGAATAACTACAGAAAAAATAGTGGTTATCAAGAGCAATTACCAGAGTGGGCGAAAGAATCCAAGGCTCGGGAAAAACAAACGACTACACCAAAAAAGAGTCAACCAGAACAAGTTTCAAATGATTTGGCCGATCAAATTGCAAAATTAAAAACAAGTCAACAAAAAGAACAACAATAATGGAGGTGACCACAATGGAAGGTTTTAAAGGATTATTAAATCAAAGAGAGGCGGATCAAAAGATTCCTAATTTAAAAGCCATCGAGGAAAAAATTTATTCTGATGAAGATGTCAAATCTTTTTTAGAGCGTCAAAAAAATGAATTAGATCCGCAAGCCGTTCGTAAAGGAACCTCTGCGTTGTTAGAATTCATTATGGAAAGAGATGCAAGAAAAAATCAACAAGCTGTAAAAGCTCCAGGATTAGAACCATCACTTGAAGTGCATAATGGTTTTATTTTAGTAAATTATAGTCGGACTGAAGAAGCGATTCGCCAGGAAAGAGAACGCAAACGTAGACGATTGATTCATTCGATTAATATGCCGAAAAATATCGCAGAAGCACGTTTCTCAGATACGGCGCTTACGCCAGAACGACAAGATGTCATTGGGGAATTATTGAAATTCATCGAAGGATACAAACCAGAGGGTGCCAATTATCAAAAAGGTTTATACTTAGCAGGGCCTTTTGGAGTTGGAAAGACTTATATGATGGGAGCATTAGCGAATGAATTGTCTGAACATGGGATTGAGACGACTTTAGTCAATGTTCCAACTTATAGTTCAGAAATTAAACAAGCGATTGCGACAAATTCGGTTGAATCAAAACTAATGACGATTAAAAACACACCTATTTTAGTTTTAGATGATATCGGTGCCGAAATGAATAGTGCATGGTTTAGAGATGAAGTATTGATGGTGATTTTACAACACCGTATGTTGCAAGAATTACCAACGTTCTTCACATCGAACTTCACGATGGATGAGTTAGAAGTGCATTTTGCTCATTCAAATAAAGGAGACCAAGAACTTCTTAAAGCAAAACGTCTCATTGAGCGGATTCGTTTCTTAGCAAAAGAATATTTTGTAGATGGGATTAATCACAGAAATCCATCTTAATTAAAATGCTTGAAAATAAAATAGATTAGTGGTTAAATACTAATGAACTAAATATTTTGAAAATGATGAAAAAGACAAGAAACTATCTCTTGGTTACATTTTAGAGAAAAGTGGGTTGGTGCAACACTTTATCCGGAATAGTTTTACCACTTTTGAATCCTTGCTTGAAATGAGTAGAGTAAGGCGTATCGGAGCGTTAGTCCGTTTAAGATTTGTCAATGAGAGACAAATGAATTTGGGTGGAACCACGTAGAGAATGACGTCCCATAGTTTGCAGTAGTAAACTATGGGACTTTTTGTTTGATTTAAAATTTTCAAAAGGAAAGAAGGAAGAAAATGTCAATGATTAAAATTACTTTTCCAGATGGTGCCGTTAAGGAGTTTCCAAAAGGAATTACAGTAAAAGAAATTGCCGAAAGTATTAGTAAAAGTTTAGCGAAAAAAGCATTAGCAGGTAAAGTGAACGGAGAATTAGTAGACTTTGACCGTTCTATTGAAGAAGATGCTTCTATCGAAATCGTTACACCAGACCACGAAGATGCATTAGGAATCTTACGTCACTCAACAGCACACTTATTAGCACACGCATTAACTCGCTTATACCCAGGAATTCACTTCGGGGTAGGACCAGCAATCGAAACAGGATTCTACTACGATACGGATATGCCAAATCAATTAACAGAAGATGCTCTTCCAGAAGTGGAAGCAGAAATGATGAAAATCGTTAAAGAAAACTACCCAATCGTTCGTCGTGAAGTAAGCCGTAAGGAAGCACTAGAAATCTTCGCAAACGACCCTTATAAAGTAGAATTGATTAACGGTTTACCTGAAGATGAAACAATCACTGTTTACCAACAAGAAGACTTCGTTGACTTATGTCGTGGTATCCACGTTCCTTCAACTGGACGTATCCAAGTCTTCAAATTATTATCACTTGCTGGAGCTTATTGGAGAGGTGACTCTAACAATAAGATGATGCAACGTGTTTACGGTACAGCATTCTTCGATAAAGCAGACCTAAAAGAATTCTTGAAAATGCGTGAAGAAGCAAAAGAACGTGACCACCGTAAATTAGGGAAAGAATTAGACTTATTCATGATTAGCCAAGAAGTAGGTTCAGGCTTACCATTCTGGTTACCAAAAGGAGCTACAATTCGTCGTACAATCGAACGTTATATCGTGGATAAAGAAATTAGTCTTGGATACCAACATGTGTATACTCCAGTTATGGCTGATGTAGGTCTTTACAAAACTTCAGGTCACTGGGCTCACTATCAAGAAGATATGTTCCCACCAATGGATATGGGCGATGGCGAATTATTAGTATTACGTCCAATGAACTGTCCTCACCACATGATGGTTTACAAAAACCACATCCACAGCTACCGTGAATTACCAATCCGTATTGCTGAATTAGGAATGATGCACCGTTATGAAAAATCAGGTGCCCTATCTGGGTTACAACGTGTACGTGAAATGACTCTTAACGATGGACATACATTCGTTCGTCCAGACCAAATTAAAGACGAATTCAAACGTATCTTAGACTTAATCCGTGAAGTGTATAGTGACTTCAACGTTAAAGACTACCGTTTCCGTTTAAGCTATCGTGATCCTGAAGATAAACATAAATACTTCGATGACGATGAAATGTGGAACAAAGCAGAAACAATGTTAAAAGAAGCAATGGATGAAATGGGATTAGAATACTTCGAAGCTATCGGTGAAGCAGCATTCTACGGTCCTAAATTAGATATTCAATTCCGTACAGCAATGGGATTAGAAGAAACAATGTCTACAATCCAATTAGACTTCTTATTACCAGAACGCTTCGACTTAACTTACGTTGGGGAAGATGGAGATAACACTCACCGTCCAGTAGTTATCCACCGTGGAGTTGTATCTACTGCAGAACGTTTCGTAGCTTACTTAATCGAAGAGTACAAAGGCGCATTCCCAACTTGGTTAGCTCCAGTTCAAGCAACAATCATTCCTGTAAGTGTGGAACATCATTATGATGCTGCACGTGAGTTAAAAGAAAAAATGGCTCGCTTAGGAATGCGTGTGGAACTTGATGACCGTAATGAAAAAATGGGGTACAAGATCCGTGCATCTCAAACTCAAAAAATTCCTTATCAATTAGTAATTGGGGATAAAGAGGTTGAAGAAGGTACTGTAACGGTTCGTCGTTATGGTTCTAAAGAAACTAAATCAATGTCTATCGAAGCGTACTTAGAATACGTACAACGCGAGATTGCAAACTTCTCTCGCCCGCTTGAAGACTAATTTTTCAAAGGCTCGTAGCAATACGAGTCTTTTTTGTGCTTAATAATAAAACCGAAGGTTTTGATTTATGGCTAGGTGGTTTAAGAATAGGATGAGTGCTACTTTAAAAATATAGGGAATTTGTATTTTTTATTGTGGTCTCGTTCTTTCGAATCAATGAGGATGTCTTCATAAAAGCTATAATGAGATACCGGTTCGAGCCGAGGTCTCTCAGCTTGGGAGTAAGACAGAAGAAAAAATGAACTCACGGTGTGAGTTCATTTTCCTTCGTAGTCTTACCCCCGCAAGGATGATTAGGATTAAGCAAATCATGAATGATCCAGCTTAATCCAATCATCTACTGCGTCTATTTAAAAAACAGTTAATTTATAATGATGCAACTGCTTTTATAGAATCCGCATGATTCTTCAGAACGAGTTTTAAAATTTAATTCGTATTTTTTATAAGGTGAACTATGCTTCTTAGACCGCCATAAATCAAAATGCGGATAAAAAAAGACGAGTCTTACGAAAAATTAGTTATCGCTAAAATTGGAGCGTCAGTTGCTGCTTTTTTATGGAGCGCTCGCTGGGGATTCTGAAACCGAAATAGTGGGATGGGATGTTTGACAAATTTAGGTTGCAAAGTTAAGATAAATGTATTGGTAGATCTCTCCGCGGATGGAGGGACTTTTTTTATGCATATATACAATTGATTGAGAAGGAGAGTTTTGATGGTAGTTGAAGAAAAACAAAATCCGTTAGGGTATGAGAAAATTAGTACACTGGTTCGAAAAATGGCGATTCCGGCGATTGTCGCGAATGTGGTGAACGCTCTTTATAATATTGTTGACCAAATTTTTATCGGGCAAGGGGTAGGATATTTAGGGAATGCGGCTACGAATATTGCCTTTCCAATTACGACTATCTGTATGGCGATTGGATTAATGGTAGGAATTGGTGCTGCCTCGAACTTTAACTTGGCACTTGGGCGAAAAGAAGATAAACATGCGCGTGAAGTGGCAGGAACTGCAGTTGTGTTACTTTTAACAGCTGGATTAATGATTATGAGCATTGTACTCTTGTTCTTGCAACCTTTACTGAATTTATTTGGTGCAACCGATCAAATTTTAGGGTATGCCAGTGAATATGCTGGTATTACGGCGCTGGGGATTCCATTCTTTATGTTTTCAATTGGGTTTAATCCACTCGTTCGTGCAGATGGTAGAGCAACATATTCTATGATGGCGATTATTATAGGAGCGTTGCTGAATACAGTGTTAGATCCGTTATTTATCTTTGGATTTAATATGGGGATTGCTGGAGCTGCTTGGGCAACGGTAATCAGTCAAATCGTTTCTGCCCTTGTATTAGTAGCGTACATTCCACGGTTTAGATCGGTTCATTTTGAGAAGGGCGATTTTAAATTATCATTTGAAGATGTAAAAGTCATTGCATCTCTTGGGTTAACCTCGTTCATCTTCCAAATTTCCGCGACCATTGTCCAAATCACATCGAACAACTTACTTCGTTCATACGGGGCACAATCAGTTTACGGTAGTGATATTCCGATTGCGGTTGGTGGTGTTGTAAGCAAAATCTTCGTTATTTTCATTGCAGTTGTGATTGGGTTAAATCAAGGAGCACAGCCGATTTTAGGATTTAACTATGGTGCAAAAAAATATTCACGTGTCCATGAAACGATGAACTTGCTATTAAAAGTCACTTTAATTTTATCGACAATACTATGGATATTATTCGAAGTTTTCCCACTCCAACTCATTCAAATGTTTGGAAGCGGGGACGCTCTCTATTATGAATTTGGCGTTCGATATGCGCGTGCTTACTTATTCTTTACTTTCATTAATGGGATAACCATTATTGTGACAACATTTTTCCCTGCAATCGGAAAAGCGAAATTAGGGGCAATTTTATCTCTTACACGTCAATTATTTGTTCTACTTCCAGTGATGCTTCTTCTTTCAACTTTGTTTGGTGTTGATGGACTGATTTTCTCAGGACCTGTATCGGATTTCATTTCATTCATAATTTGTATCTCAGTTTATCTTAATCAAATGCGCAAAATTCCAAAGGTGGACGAACTTTTGGTATAATGGTAAGAGGTAACGGAAGGGGTATGATTTATGGAATGGTCTAAATTACTATCAACAAAACGTATTTCTGGGAAAAAAGCGACTCACCGCAATGAGTTTGATGATGATTACAAACGGATTGTAACGAGTCCGGCTTTTAGACGTTTGCAAGATAAAACGCAGGTATTTCCTTTAGAAAGACTTGATTTTATCCATACGAGACTGACGCACTCATTAGAAGTTGCTATGGTGGCGAGGTCCTTGGCTAAAGAAATTGTGATTCTATTACAGGAAGAAGTTAAAAAGCAACCTGATAGCAGTCGTCAAGAAATGATTGATAGACAAGAAGATGTCTTGAAAATTGTTGAATGTGCGAGTTTAGTTCATGATTTAGGAAACCCTCCGTACGGACATTTTGGAGAAGATATTATCCGTCAATGGTTTAAGAAAAATCTTCCTAATATCTTGAGAGAACGAAGTGATGTTGCTGATGAGTTTTTATCAAGTCCATATGTAAATGATTTTTATCGTTTTGAAGGGAATGCTCAATCCCTACGCATTGTTTCGAAACTTCATGATTTTAAAGGAAAATTTGAAGGTTTGGATTTAACAGTGGCTACTTTAAATACGATTTTAAAATATACTTACCCCTCTTCTTATAAAAAAACAAAGGAAATAACTTCTAAGAAAGTTGGGTATTTCTATTCAGAAGAAGATGCGTTTAAAACAGTGACGGAAATTACGGGAACAGGCACTAATCGACATCCACTGACCTTTATTTTAGAAGCAGCAGATGACATTGCATATTTGGTTGCAGATATGGAAGATGCGATTGGAAAAGGCGTGATTTCTTTTAGAGATGTGCGAGAATTTCTACTAGCTAATTTGAGTAATGATGCATATAACGCACCACATTCCGTTCATACTCGTGAAATATTAACGACTATCGATGAAGAAGTTTTCAGTGTGAATCGTTTCTTTGTGGATTTACGAGATAAATTAATCGATGGAGCACGTCATAATTTTGTGAATCATTATGATGAAATTATGGAAGGAACGTTTAACCAAGATTTATTCAAAAATTCTTGGGCTGAAGATTTATATTTCATCCTTCGAAAACTTTCTGAAGAACAAATTTATGATCATAAAGGGATTTTGAGACTAGAAATTGCTGGCTATACGACGTTGACCTATTTATTAGATAGTTTCGTGCCTTCTTTAGTTGCGTATGACACGAATCGCCAATTAGACTATGTAGAATTGAAGAAGATTGGTATCATTTCTGAAAGTCAGAGACGCTCGTATCATTATTTTGCTAAAGGAAAGAGTGAAGTAGAAAAATTATACTTACGTCTTCTTTTAGCAACAGACTTTATATCAGGGATGACAGATAGTTATTCACATCGCCTCTATTTAGACATGGTTGGAATCTAAATCAGCAAAAAGACCATATATGATCTTTTTCGGCTCAATATAAAAAAAGAGTACCGCTAATGAAATTGCTTCATTAGCGGTTTTTGATTGCTTCCGTTAATTAAATGAGGGTCGTTTTTTCTCCACAGGGATACTAATTTCAACAAAGTTATCTGCATGGATAATATCAAGGCCATCAGGTTCCATATGGAACAAACGATGAACGACAAATTCAATTTCAACATCTTTAATGCGTCTTTTTTTATTTAAGATGACAATATCACGGTGAGTGGCAGCGTCAGCATAGAAAACAGTTGTTTGGCCAAGAGAGTATACTTTGATATAGAAAGCATCCGTGTTAGCTAACTGTTCATTGACAAGTTGAGAGTGAGAATTAGTAATATCAATAAGTTTCATTTCAGACACAGCCTCCTTTATTTATGTCGAATATTAATATTATTATACAGCGTTTTTAATATTATTTCATCTCTCTTTTTTTGAAAATTTAATTTTTTTGAAAAAGGATGAATAGCTTGCTCTCAGTAAGATGAAAGTGCTTTTAAAAAATATATTGAAATAGTTGTTAAAATCGAAAAAAAATGGTAACCTTATTAAATGAAAGGGTTGTATTTTTGAGGACTACATGCTCTCGAATGTACATTTCTTAAAACAAAATTTACTTTCAAAGGAGACTTTCAATATGGAAAAGAAAGAATATCATGTAATCGCAGAAACAGGAATCCACGCTCGCCCAGCAACTTTATTAGTTCAAACAGCTAGCAAATATAGTTCAGATATCCAATTAGAATACAAAGGAAAATCTGTTAACTTAAAATCAATCATGGGCGTTATGTCATTAGGTGTTGGCCAAGGTGCTGACGTAGTGATTACTGCTGAAGGTGCTGACGAAGCAGAAGCATTAGCAGGAATTGACGAAACAATGAAAAAAGAAGGATTAGCTGAATAATATGAAACCAACATTACAAGGGATTGCTGCTAGTGATGGTATCGCAATTGCCAAAGTATATACTTTGACTGAACCTGATTTAACAGTGACAAAAGTGACTGTAGAAGATTCAGAAAAAGAAGTTTCACGCTTGGATGATGCATTAGCAGCGTCAATCAAAGATGTCGAATTAATCAAGGAAACAGCTTTAAAAAACTTAGGTGAAGAAGAAGCACAAGTATTCGATGCTCACTTAATGGTTTTAAGCGATCCAGAATTAATTGGACAAGTAAAAGATAGCATTACATCTAACAAAGTTAATGCGGAATCTGCATTAAAAGAAGTAACAGATATGTTTATTTCTATTTTTGCAGGAATGGAAGATAACCCTTATATGCAAGAACGTGCTGCGGACATTCGTGACGTATCTAAACGTGTCTTAGCTCACCTTTTAGGCGTTAAAATTCCTAGCCCAGCAACTATCAAAGATGAAGTGATTATCGTAGCTGCCGATTTAACACCGAGCGATACAGCTCAATTAAATCGCCAATACGTAAAAGCTTTCGTTACTGATATTGGTGGACGTACTTCTCACTCAGCGATTATGGCGCGTTCTTTAGAAATTCCAGCAATCGTTGGTACTAAAGAAGTGACTTCAATTGCTAAAGACGGAGATATCATTATCGTGGATGGTTTATCAGGGGATGTATTCCTTAACCCATCTGAAGAAGTGGTTGCTGAATACCGTGCTAAAGCTGAAGCATTTGCGGCTCAACAAGCTGAATGGGAAAAATTAAAAGATTCAAAAACTTACACTAAAGATGGCCATCAAGTTGAATTGGCTGCAAACATTGGTACACCAAAAGACTTAGAAGGTGTTGTAAACAATGGTGCAGAAGGTGTTGGTTTATACCGTACAGAATTCTTATACATGGATTCTCACGAAATGCCAACAGAAGAAGATCAATTTGAAGCTTACAAAGCTGTTTTAGAAGGCATGAATGGAAAACCTGTTGTCGTTCGTACAATGGATATCGGTGGGGATAAAGAGTTACCATACTTACCATTACCACACGAAATGAACCCATTCTTAGGATATCGTGCTATTCGTATTTCATTAAACGAACCTGAAATGTTCCGTACACAATTACGTGCATTATTACGTGCATCTGTATACGGTAAATTACGTATCATGTTCCCAATGATTGCGACATTAAATGATTTCCGTGGTGCTAAAGCATTATTAGAAGAAGAAAAAGCTAAATTAATCGCAGAAGGTGTTGAAGTTAGCGACGATATCCAAGTAGGTATCATGATTGAAATTCCTGCAGCGGCAGTTTTAGCTCACCAATTCGCTAAAGAAGTGGACTTCTTCAGTATCGGAACAAACGACTTAATCCAATACACAATGGCTGCTGACCGTATGAACGAACGCGTTTCATACTTATACCAACCATATAACCCATCAATCTTAACGTTAATCAAACACGTAATTGATTCAGCACACAAAGAAGGCAAATGGGCTGGAATGTGTGGGGAAATGGCTGGAGATCAAACAGCTGTGCCTCTATTAGTAGGTCTTGGATTAGATGAGTTCTCAATGTCTGCGTCAAGTGTTCTAAAAACACGTAGCTTAATTTCTAAATTAACATTAAGCGATATGCAAGCATTAGCAGCTAAAGCGATTAATGAATGTGCAACTGTTCAAGAAGTTGAAGCATTAGTTGAAGAAGCTGTATCAAAAATCTAATAAATAGATAGCCTGAACACCTAAGGGGAACCTTAGGTGTTTTTTGTTCAGCGAAATATCTAAGAAAGTATTAAAACTTTTAAATGTATTTTAAGGGGGATATTCTTCAGCATAGGAATGTGGTATACTTTCCTAGAAGAAACAGAGGATAGGAGTTTAAGAGGGATTATCATGAAAAAAAGAATTGAGAACTGGGTCAAAAAGTTAGACTCACTAGTTGGATGGACACTGTTATTTTATGTCATCATTACATGTATTATCCTGTATAGTATTTTTACTGATTTTACGAATGCGACAGATTTTATATATAATGCTTTCTAAAAAACTGAAAATAGCTGATTAAAGTTGAATTTTGAAGCTATTTTCAGTTTTTTTGCGTTGATTGGGAGTAGAAAGCTTAGTATAATACAATCATTAAGACTAGAGGTGACAATATGAAAAGAGAAAAAACTTTTCAGATGGTATTAAGTGCGATGTTTATTGCCATTATTATTTTGCAAAGTTTTGTACCATTTTTAGGGAACTTACCCTTATTTATTTTAGATATTACCATTATCCATATAACGGTTATTGTTGGAGGGATTGTATTAGGACCTAAAGCAGGATTCCTTCTTGGGTTCGCATGGGGATTCAGTTCCTTTTTACGTGCGTTTACTTCAGGAAATGCAGTAACTTTTATGATATTTACAAATCCTTTCATTTCAATACTTCCAAGGTTGTTAATGGGAGGACTCATTGCCTTGTTTTATCATAAAATGAGCAAAGTAATTACTTATGACAAATTAAGAATGGCTTTGTCAGGATTTTTAGGAAGCCTGATGAATACCATTTTAGTTTTAGGACTGATTTATCTATTGATGGCAGGACAATATGCAGAATTAACAGGAAAGACGGTAGCTGAATTGCCTCTTGTACTTATGGGGATTGTAATGTCAAATGGGATTGCAGAAGCGATAGCGGCGTCTATTATGACACCGATTATTGCATCTGTTTTACTATCGGTTTCTAAGAAAAGAGGATAGTGTATGTGGAAGGGTAAAAACGTAACCGTCTTTGTAACAGGTGGCATTGCCGCGTTTAAAGCTGCAACACTCGTCCGCTTGTTTGTAAAAGCAGGGGCAAATGTTGAAGTAGCAATGACGAAGAGTGCGTGCGAATTCATCACACCATTAACATTTCAAGTGTTAACGAAGAATAAAGTTCACATCGATACCTTTGACGAAGATGAAGCGAATAAGGTTCAACATATTCATTTGGCGGATCAGACAGATGTGGCTATAGTTGTACCTGCAACGGCCAATACGATTGCGAAAATGGCTAATGGAATTGCTGATAATTTCGTTACAAGTACTTTACTAGCAACAACTGCTCCTATTTATGTAGTTCCAGCGATGAATGAACATATGTGGGAAAATCCAGCAACGGTTCGAAATGTGAAGCAACTTGTTGAAGATGGCAAGTCAGTGATTGAACCTGCAACTGGATTTTTAGCTGAAGGCTATACTGGGAAAGGACGTTTACCGGAACCTGAAGAAATTTTTGAACAAATCACTTTTCTGGAAAGCAAAAGAGTAAGTAAGTCTCCTTTGAAAGGGAAGTCAGTATTAATCACTGCAGGCGGAACAAAAGAAAGAATTGATCCAGTTCGCTATATTTCAAATGATTCTTCTGGGAAAATGGGCTATGCATTAGCGAGAGCTGCTGCCGTTTTAGGAGCCGAAGTTCAGTTGATTTCAACCACAAAGCAATTAAAAGTTCCTTACGGCGTTCAAGTGACTTATGTAGAAAGCGCACTTGAGATGCATGATGTAGTCACACATCTGTTTCCCAAAACAGACATTGCTGTGATGGTAGCTGCAGTATCGGACTACTATGTGGCCAATCGTTTAAATCAAAAAATAAAAAAACAACAAAATGAATTAGGATTGACGCTAGAGTTGCTAGAAAATCCAGATATTTTAAAAAAATTAGGTCATTCAAAACGAGAAGAACAAATAGTTATCGGTTTTGCAGCAGAAACGACGAATGTGCTTGAATATGCAAAAGCAAAATTAGAAAAGAAAAAAGCAGATGTCATTATTGCCAATGACGTCTCAAATTCTCGTATCGGTTTTAATTCGGACAGTCACCAAGTCACTTTGTTAACAAAAGATGGACATATAGTGAATCTTCCAGAAAATTCTAAAGAAGAATTGGCTTTAAATATATGGGAAAGCCTTCTTGAAGAAAAAATTATTCATTAAAGTAGAAAATTTAATAAATAATGATTGAAACTGAAAATGTCGAATAGATATTTTCAGTTTTTTGTTTTCAAAATTTTACGATTAATTTATTCAAGATTAATAGAGAAATTTACCTCAAAAGAAGAAAGTATGGTATAATAGGAAAGGTTATCTAGGCATGAGGGGAGAAGTTATGGAAGAAAAAAATTCTTTGCCAGAATTTATGAGGAATGAACTCGTAATTAACAAACAAAAAGAACTTCGACAGAAAAAGGGGTATTTAATTTCAAAACGAATTTTTGATATAGTAGTGTCCTTGCTACTTCTAATTCCTTTATCAATTGTATTTATCATCATTGCAATTGCGATAAAATTAGAAGATGGAGGACCGGTATTTTATAGACAAGAGCGGGTCACTACCAATGGACGTATTTTTAAAATCTTTAAATTTAGAACGATGATTTTAAATGCAGATAAAGTAGGACCATTAGTTACTCAAGATCATGACCCACGAATTACAAAAGTAGGACGTCGTGTAAGAAATTATCGCTTAGATGAAGTGGCACAGTTGCTGAATGTACTTATTGGAGACATGTCTTTTGTAGGGGCTAGACCTGAAGTTCAAAAATATGTTGATGCATACACTCCAGAAATGCAAACAACACTCTTATTGCCAGCCGGAGTTACTTCATTAGCCGCTATTGAATTCAGACATGAGGCTGAAAAAATTGCAAAGTGGACAGAGCAAGGGTTGAGTGTGGATGAAGCATATATCCAGCATATCCTGCCTGAAAAAATGCAATACAATATTGATTATTTAAATGAATGTAGTTTAAAAAAAGATATTGCAATTATGGTAAAAACTGTGATTGCTGTTTTAAAATAACTTGGAGGGAACAACATGAAAGTTAGAAATATTCCATTTTCACCACCTGATATTTCAGAAAAGGAAATTAATAATGTAATCGAGGTATTAAAGTCTGGTTGGATTACAACTGGGCCAAAAACAAAAGAATTTGAACGTCAATTAGCAGAGTTTATGGGGACAGAAAAAGTGGTTTGCTTAAACTCAGCAACAGCTGCTCTAGAATTAGCGTTACGTGTACTAGGCGTTGGACCTGGAGATGAAGTGATTGTTCCAGCATTTACGTATACGGCTTCTTGTAGTGTGATTGAACACGTTGGAGCAACACCAGTAATGGTGGATATCCAAGAAGACCATTTTGAAATGAATTATGATGCTCTTGAGGCTGCAATTACTGAAAAAACTAAAGTAGTTATTCCAGTAGAATTAGCAGGTGTCCCATGTGATTATCGTCGTATTTTTGAAGTGGTTGAATCTAAACGAAGCTTGTTTAAGCCAAAGACAAACTTACAACGTCACTTCAATCGTATTGTTGTCGTTTCTGACTGTGCGCATGCGATTGGAACGACCCGCGATGGTGTTTCTGTAGCTCAGTTAGCAGACTTTGCATCCTTCTCATTCCATGCCGTTAAAAACTTAACGACTGCTGAAGGTGGATGTATTACTTGGAATCCAGCAAATGAATTGGATTCTGAAGCGATGTATAAAGAATTCCAAGTATACTCATTACATGGACAAACCAAAGACGCTTTAGCAAAAATCAAACCAGGTTCTTGGGAATATGACATTGTCATTCCAGGATATAAATGTAATATGGCCGATGTAATGGCGGCTATTGGGTTAGGTCAATTAGAACGTTATCCTCAATTGCTAGAGCGTAGAAAAGAAATCGTTCGTCAATTAGATGCTGGATTAGCAGTTGATTCACGTATTCAAGTACTACAACATGAAGGTGAAAACTATCAATCTTCACGTCATTTATATATCACACGCATTAAAGGGGCTTCCTATGATCAACGAGGCGAGATTATTATTAAAATGGCTGAACGTGGAATTTCATGTAATGTTCACTATAAACCACTTCCTTTATTAACAGCTTATCAAAATATGGGCTTCAAAATGGAAGATTATCCAAATGCTTACTGCTTCTTTGAAAATGAAGTAACTTTACCGTTACACGGACTACTAAGTGATGAGGATATTGACTATATTGTTCAAAATTATTTAGAAGTAATTAAAGAAGTGCTTGGACAATAAGAGAGGATGATTTCATGAATAATCGATTTAGAATTTTATTATTATTCATCGTCGATTCGTTACTTGTTGTTGGTTCAGTATTTTTAGGATTTCGATTAGTAACTGAAGGGTTGATTCGTAATATTCACGGATTAACGATTACGGCGATTCTATCTTTAATCGCCTACTATATTTTTTCTTATTTCTTCAATTTATATTGGAGAGATTGGGAATATGCCAGTGTCTATGAAGTCATTACGGTTGTGAAATGTGTTTCTGCAACGGTAATTGTTTCTACAATTTCAGGCTTAGCGTTCTTTGACACGAAAGTAACGTGGCAATTTTTAATCGTATGCTGGTTATTGCTGGTGATTTCAATCGGTGGAGTTCGTCTATCGATGCGTGTGTTCCGTGAATTCTTTGCAGATACTAGCGTTATGGAAAATGCGAAACCTACTTTAATTGTAGGAGCAGGAGCTGCAGGTACTTTATTAGTTCGTCAAATGCTCATGCATCCAGCAATGAGAATGGACCCGATTGCCTTTGTGGATGACGATCCAGATAAACTTCGTAAAGATATTTATGGAGTTCGTATTCTTGGTGCTATTAAGGATATTGAGCGTATTGTGGATACAATGGGGATTACAAAAGTAGTTATTGCGATGCCATCTCTTCCGATCAAGAAACTCAATGAAGTATATGATGTAGCCCGTAAGACCGGTGCAGAATGCGTTATTTTACCAAACATTGATGATGTTATGAGTGGGAACTTACATGTTCAACAACTAAGAAATGTGGAGATTGAAGATTTACTAGGGCGTGACCCAGTAGAACTCGATCAAACGATGATTGAAAAACAATTACGTGGTAAGAAAATCCTTGTTACCGGAGCAGGGGGTTCGATTGGTTCAGAAATTTGCCGTCAAGTAGCTAAATTCAAACCAAAAGAAATCATCATCCTAGGACATGGTGAAAATAGTATTTACCAATTAAATATGGAATTAGTAGGGAAGTATTCACAACACTTCACGATTACGCCAGTGATTGCTGATGTGCAAGATCGAAAACGTATCTTTGAAGTGATGGATAAGTATAAACCAGATGTGGTTTATCATGCTGCAGCTCATAAACATGTACCTCTAATGGAAATTAATCCTCGTGAGGCCGTTAAAAATAACATTCTTGGAACAAGAAATGTTGCAGAAGCTGCTAGTCATGCGCGTGTTAAATCGTTCGTAATGGTATCGACTGATAAAGCCGTTAACCCACCAAATATTATGGGAGCGACGAAACGTCTTTGCGAAATGATTGTGCAAGATATGGCGACTCGTAGCGAATATACAAAATTCGTTGCAGTTCGTTTCGGGAATGTTTTAGGTTCACGTGGTTCAGTAATACCGCTCTTCAAGAAGCAAATTGCTGAAGGAGGACCTGTTACGGTGACTCATCCTGATATCGTGCGTTACTTTATGACGATTCCAGAAGCTGCTCAATTAGTCATTCAAGCGGGTTCTCTTGCTCGAGGCGGAGAAATCTTCGTTCTTGATATGGGAAAACCGGTGAAAATTGTAGACTTAGCGAAAAACTTAATTCGTCTTTCAGGATTTAGCGAAGGTGATATTGAAATTAAGTTTACTGGATTACGTCCAGGTGAGAAGATGTACGAGGAATTATTAAATGAAGGGGAAGTAAATCCAAAACAAGTCTTTCCGAAGATTCATATTGGAATTGCAGACAATTCTCAAATTAATCGTGTATATAATTTTATCGAAAATTTTGAAAGTTATTCTGAACAAGAATTACATGATGAATTGATTGATATTGCGAATAAAAAGAAATAAAATAAAAAGGATTGGGATGTTTTGTTCCAATCCTTTTATCATATGACCAAGAGGTGGAAAAATGTTAGTTTCCGTTAATATTAGCGCATATAATGAGCAAGATTATTTGCCAGAAATTTTTGAAAGCTTAAAAAATCAAACGTATCCATTAAAAAATATCGAAGTCGTTTTAGTGAACGCAATGTCGACTGATGGTACGCGTTCTTTAATGGATCAATTCAAACTAGAAAATGAGCACTTATTTTACGGTGTTAAAATTTTAGACAATCCAAGAAAAACTTTAAACACAGGCCTTAATTTAGGGTTTAAAAATTCTGAAGGAGAGTGTTTCTTAAAGATTGATGCGCACTCCAAAATTCCAGTGAATTTTATTGAAGCAAATGTGAAAGTCATTGAATCTGGAGAAAAGGTTTGTGGAGGAAGAAGACCGACTATTGTGCAGGCGGATGATGATTTTTCAAAAACGTTACATATTGTAGAAGAATCTGCGTTAGGGAGTAGTATTGCAAACTACCGTAAAGGGGATGAGAGTCGTTATGTAGATTCTGTGTTCCAAGGGATGTATCACCGTGATGTTGTAAATCAGGTTGGATATTTTGATGAAAAACTAACTCGTACAGAAGATAACGAATATCATTATCGCATTCGTAAAAATGGTTTTAAAATTTGGTACGATACCTCTATCGAATCGTTTCAATATATTCGCCCAACATTGTCTAAAATGATCCATCAAAAATTTGCCAATGGATATTGGATAGGATTAACATCCCATGTTTGTCGTGATTGTTTATCTCTATTCCATTTTGGGCCAGGAGTATTTGTGGCAACTTTATTAGGTTTAATGTTGTTAACGCCGATCAGTTTTGCGCCGCTCGTGACCGTATTTTCGCTATATATATTAGCGGTCTTAGGATTATCAGCGTTTGAAATTTCGAAGCAAAAATTTAACCCTACATTATTATGGATTCCGTTGATTATGATAGCCATTCATTTTGCATATGGAATAGGAACCATAAAGGGTTGGATTTTTGGGTTTCAGTTTAAAAAGGATTATTTTAACGAAGAAGTTAATTCTTAAAAAACTATAAATACTCATGAGTTCAGGGGAATCTATGGTATAATTAACTGATTGTATAGTTATTGGAGTGGAATGAATGAGAGTAAACGAAGAAAAAATATCAAATAGAAGAAAACAAAGAAAAAGTCAAAAAAATAGAAAAATTATCCTTACCGTAGCAATCGCTATTGTTGCTGTTCTAATTGCGGGAGTAGCATATGCATGGAGCCGTATTTCGCAAGCAGAGGATGCGATTCATCAGGAAGTAGATACGCTGCAACTAAGAGATAAAGAATTAACAGATGATAGTAGTTTTTCAGTATTACTTTTGGGGATTGATAATGGTGCCTATGGCCGTGATACAGAAGTGGGCCGTTCAGACACAATGTTGTTGGTAACCGTTAATCCAAAACAAAAGAAAACAACGATGATTAGTATTCCCCGTGACTCTTATACGGAAATTATCGGGTATGGGACTTTTGACAAATTGAACCACGCGTATGCATTTGGGAAAGAAAAATTTGCGATTAATAGTGTTCAAAATATGTTAAATATCCCGATTGATTATTATGTAACAGTAGACATGCAAGGCTTGATGGGGCTTGTAAACGCAGTGGGGGGATTAGAAATTACTCCTGCATTGACATTTACTTATGAAGATGAGTCGTTTACGGAAGGTGTGACACGACATGTAGATGGAGAAGCAGCATTACGATATGCACGTATGCGTTATGATGATCCAGAAGGAGATACTGGTAGACAGAAACGTCAACAATATGTGATTCAAAAATTAGTCGAAAAATTACTGTCATTAGGTTCAGTAACGAAATATGAAGAGATTTTAAAAACTTTAGAAAATTCAGTAAAAACGAATTTTACAGTTGAAAAATTATTCCAAATTGTGCAAACTCACAAAGAAGCTCTTCAACATTTTGAAACAGATACCATTAATGGGGACGGAGCGATGATTAATGGAATTTATTACTTTGTCATCCCAGAAGAAGAAAAATTGAGAATTTCGAATGTACTGAGAAAATCACTTGATTTAGAAACAATTTCTGAATTGCAGCATATTGAGACAAAAGAAACACAATCAACTGTGGATATTCAAAAAAATGCGCCACAGCAGAACTCACCAGTACAAGAAAAAGAAGACACTTATGTAGAGCCAAATGTGACTCCAAATTATAACTATAACTACAATAACAATAACAATAACAATTACAATTACAATAATAGTAATTCGAATAATAATGCTGAGGAAAATGATGCAACGCCTTCAACACCGTCAAGTGCGGCGGATACAAGTGCAGCTACACCAGTTGCTCCTGCTACAAGAGCTCCTGAAGTAACAGCAGCTCCAGAGCAACCTCAAACCCAGGTTCCAGCAACACAAGCAGCACCTGTGACCCAAGAACCGGTAAAGCCAACTCAGCCAACTAAAAACCAAAATCCATAGAAATAGTATTGGAGTGAAACGATGAACGAATCAAATGAATGGAGTAGACAAAGCAGACGTCAACAAAAGAAAAAGAAAAAAGGACGTGTAGCATTTGTATTCATCTGTCTTTTTGCAATTATTGCGGTTCTAGGAACGTATTATGCAAGTAAAATTAATAATACGATTAATACGATTACTCAAAGCGTTGGAAATCGTACAGAACAAGAGGCTAATGAGATTATAAAAAATGCTAAACCAATTAATGTTTTGCTACTAGGAATCGATAATGGTGCATACGGACGTACCGAAGAAGACGGGCGTTCTGACACGATGTTACTTTTGACAATTAATCCTACTACTAAAAAATCTCAATTATTAAGTTTACCTAGAGATACTTATACTGAGATTGTAGGGACAGGTGGGTATGATAAATTAAACCACGCCTATGCATATGGGAAAGCACCAATGGTTATTAATTCCGTTGAGAAGTTGCTTGATACAACCATTGATTTCTATGTACAAATTAACATGGAAGGATTAATGGAGTTTGTTGATGCGGTGGGTGGTATCGAAGTGACGAGTCCATTGACCTTTACGTATGAGGAACGAACATTTATCCAAGGAAAAACAGAAACACTAGACGGAGAAAGTGCCTTACGTTTTGCACGTATGCGTTATGATGATCCAGAAGGAGATACAGGACGACAAAAACGTCAACGAATCGTGATTGAAGAACTCGTTAAGAAATTGATGACGTTTAATTCTATTGCTAACTTCGAGCAATTAATGAATGCGGTAAGCAAAAATGTTAAGACAGACATACCAATTGGCCAAGTAATGGCACTTAAAAACACTTACGGTCCTGCTATTACAGGAAATAATTTAACACAAACCTTTATCGAGGAAAGACAGTTATTATTAACAAACAATGCGGGAGAACAAATTTATTATTCTTATGCAACAGATGATGTCTTGTTAGAAAATAGTAATTCTATCCGTAAATTGATGGGACAACCAACTGTTCAAACGTACCCATTACTTCAACAAAGAGAAGATTTATATTATTTAACAACTCCGTAATTAGGAAAATAAGAGGTGTAGAAAATGATTTATGCAGGGATTTTAGCCGGTGGTACCGGAACTCGTATGGGAATCCAAGAAATGCCAAAACAATTTTTACCATTAGGAAACAAACCAATTATTATTCATACAGTTGAAAAATTCTTGTTTGTTCCAGATGTAGATGTTGTCTATGTGGCTGTTCATCCAAACTGGGTGAGCTACTTCAATGATTTATTGGACAAACACATTTTGACAAATAAAGACAAAATCCGCGTGGTGAGTGGCGGGGGAAATCGAAATGATAGTATTTTAAGTATTATTTCAGATATTAAGAATAGCAGCTCGTTTTCTAGTGAAGATGTACTGATTACACATGATGCGGTTCGTCCGTTTGTTTCATACCGCATGATTGTGGACAATATCGAGGCAATGAAAAACTACGATGTTGCGGATACGGTAGTAATGGCAAATGATACCATTGTGGAATCCGTTGATGGTAAAGTGATCTCTTCCATTCCAAACAGAACTCATATGTATCAAGGTCAAACTCCTCAAACATTTAAAATTCAAGCCTTCACTGATTTGTATGATAGTTTGGCAGATGATGTCAAAGAAATTTTAACGGACGCTTGTAAAGTATTCGTAGTTAATGATGTAAAAGTAGCTCTTGTCGAAGGTGAATACTCAAATATCAAGATTACGACCGTTACGGATTTAAAAATTGCGCAAGCGATGTTAGGGGAGATTTAAAATGATTAATCGAGTGTATCAACTCATTCGCCCATCGTTTTTCTCAATTAAATATGAAGATGTATCTTTTTATGAAAAAGATACTGTAGTCGTAAGACCGAATTACTTAGCCTTATGTCATGCAGATCAACGGTATTTTCAAGGGACAAGACCTGCTAAAATTCTTCAAAAAAAATTACCGATGGCATTGATTCATGAATGTTGTGGAATCGTTGTTGCGGACCCAACAGGAACCTATAAGCCAGGAGATCATGTGGTGATGATTCCAAACCAACCACCACGTGACTTTGATCATAATACTGAATTTTACGAAAACTATGTGAATGGAACATACTTCCGTTCGAGTGGTCACGATGGATTCATGCGCGAATTTGTGACGATTCCAATCGACCGCGTTGTGAAATATGAAGAGGTTCCAGATAAAGTTGCTGCCATTTCTGAATTCGTATCAGTGGGAGTTCATGGACTTCGTCGTTTTGATAAAGTAGCCCATAGTCGTCGTAATCGTATTGTGGTTTGGGGTTCTGGAAGTTTAGCGTATGTCGTAGCAACGATTGCAAAAGCAAAATTCCCTGAATCAACAATTATTGTAGTAGGGAAAGATCCAGAAAAATTACGTTTATTCTCATTTGTGGATGAAGTATATGATGTGAGCAATCTTCCCGAAGATTTTACCTTCGACCATGCGATTGAATGCGTTGGTGGAAGTGGAACACAAGATGCTTATCGCGAAATTATCAGACATATTCAACCTCAAGGAGCAGTTGTAATGATGGGGGTTAGCGAGTTTGAAGTTCCTCTAAATACACGAGATATTCTTGAAAAAGGATTGACATGGGTCGGAAGTTCTCGTTCTGGTCGTAAAGATTTTGAAGAAGCTGTTCAATTCATGTCTGATCCAAAAGTACATGCACGTTTAAATCTAATTATTTTTGAATCCAATCCAATTCAAGAAATGAAAGATATTTATCATTTCTTCGAGGAAGATAAATTAACGCCATTTAAAACAGTGGCAAAATGGGATATTTAAGAAAGTGGGGAACATATGGAACCATTACAGGAGAAATGTTTAGAAATGGCAGAATACTTTGTGTCATTTTGCAAACAACATGAATTATTATGTTATTTATGCGGTGGTGGGGCCATTGGAGCACTTCGCCATAAAGGATTTATCCCTTGGGATGATGATTTAGATTTCTTTATGCCACGAAAAGACTATGAAAAACTCATTGAATTGTGGCCTAAAGAAGCGGACGCGCGTTATGTGATGTCAAACAGTGACGAACATTACTTAGACCGTAATTTATTCGTAACGATTCGAGATAAAGAAACGACTTGTGTGAAACCATATCAACAAGATTTAGAGATTCCGCATGGTTTAGCGATTGATATCCTTCCATTAGATTATTATCCAAAATCAGAATCAGAACGTAAGAAACAAGTGAGATGGGCACTGATTTATTCATTATTCCGTGCACAAACGATTCCAGAAAAACATGGTGGTTTGATGAAATGGGGAAGTTTATTCCTATTAGGATTATTCCCAACAAGTTCATTACGCTATAAGATTTGGAGCAAGGCTGAGCGCGAGATGACAAAGTATACTCGTGAAGAAAGTGACGGGATTACAGAGTTGTGTGCAGGCCCTGGTTATATGAAAAATAAATATCCAATTGAAAGTTTTGAATCGGCATTGTTCCTACCGTTTGAACAAACAGAGATGCCAATTCCTGTTGGATATGACGCTTATCTAAAAACAGCATTTGGAGATTATATGACACCTCCTCCTGTTGAAAAACAAGTTGCACATCATGATGCTGTATTTGTTGATTTAGAGAATGGATATGAAAAATATAAAGGGGAGTATTATGGAACCAAAAATTAGTATTATCGTTCCTGTTTATAACGTTGAGAAGTACTTAGAACGATGTGTAGAATCTTTAATGAATCAATCCTATAAAAATATTGAGATTCTTTTAATTAATGATGGTTCTACCGACAATAGCGGAAAGATTTGTGATGAAATTGCGAAACGTGATTCACGAATTATCGTCCACCATAAAGATAATGGTGGGTTGTCCGATGCCAGAAACTACGGTGTTGATAAAGCGACTGCTGATTTCGTTGGATTTGTGGATAGTGATGACTATGTTGATGAAGATATGTATGAAGTCTTACTCTCAAATCTTTTAAAATATGATGCGGAGATTTCTTTCTGTCGATTATATGATGTTTATAACGATCAAGTTCTAAAAGATGAATCAAAGAATGAGCCTTACTTAATGACAAGTGAAGAAGCCATTAAGATGGTTCTTGAGGCAAAGATATTTTCAGTAACTGCAGTAAATAAACTGTATAAGAAGAGTTTATTTAATCAAATCCGATTTGAAAAAGGAAAAATTGCGGAAGATGCATTTCTAATGGTGGATCTTTTAAGTAGATGTCAAAAAATTGCAGCTACAGAAGTTCATAAGTATTATTATATGCATCGTGAAAACAGTATTACTACACAAAAATTCACTCCGAAATTTTTAAATGTGATAGAAGCCTATGAAAAGAATGCAAAAATAGTTGCAGAAAAATATCCTAATTTACAATATCAAGCAGATACTCGTATCTGTTGGGCTTATTTCTACGTTTTAGATCGTCTTTTAAAAGATGAAGCGTACAAAGACAGTGCTTTAGAAGCTCAATTAATTCAAAATTTGAAGAAGTATAAGAAATTTATTTTAGGAAATTCTTTATTCAATAATAAGCGGAAATTATCATTCTTATTACTATTGATTCATAAGAATCTATACAAAATAATTATTAAAAGAGTTTAGGGAGTAAACATAAGATGTTAAAATGGCTAAAATCAACAATGGCTCATTTATTAGGGAACCACAAAGAGAAAATTTTAAAGTTGCCTATTATTAAAAACTTAAATGATTTAGCAAATAAGAAGATTGATGGAGACCGTCAACTCTTATTGAAAGAAAATGCTCACCAAATTTTGAAAGAGTTTGAAGAAGTGAATCGTCAGTTAGGACACAAAAATTGGATTGAAGCTGGAACTTTACTAGGTTATGAAAGAGAAGGGGCTATTTTAGCTCACGATATCGATATGGATTTTGCAATGATGAGTCCCAAAGACTCGAATGAATTAGAAACCATTATTGAGTTTTTATCAAAAAGAAATTTTGTATTGAATCGTAAATTAATCTATCAAAATCAAGTGAAAGAAATTTCGTTTTCCTATAATGGGTTAAATGTTGATATAATTTTGTTTGACCGAGTAGACGATAATGTGATTTCTACGACCATGATTTGGTACGGAATGAATGCATTAAATAAACCTGTCAATGTTGAAGCTTTTTATTATGAACTACCTATGGAAGACCTTAAAGAAGTCACTTTTATGGAAGCAAAAACTTATGCGCCAACAAATGCAGTAGATTATTTGAAAGCTTATTATGGTGAGGATTATTTGATTCCAAATACCAACTATGATTGGCGTCAAAATAAAATCTATGTTCCTGTAGACGGTAAAGAAGCAAAAGTAGAATTGATTTAAAACGAAAGAGAGTGTTCAATGAGTAAAAATAACATTAAAGTGAATGCGATAGCGAGTACTTTAGTGAGGATACTAAATATTATTTTTCCATTATTAACAGGTCCCTATTTAACAAGAATTCTGGATCCAGAATTATTTGGAGAATTTAATAAAGTAAATTCATTAGCAGCTTGGTTCATTCCTTTTGCTGGATTTGGGGTTTACAACTATGGGATTCGTCTGGTTAGTGGAGTAAGAGAAAATAAGGCTAAAGCATCTCATAATTTTTCTCTTTTATTTTATGCTAGTACATTGAGTTCAATCGTAGTTACATTGGTTTATATTCTGTATATTTGGTTTGCGAATCCTAATAACATGCTATTATACGGGATTTTTATTTTCCAAATTATTGTACAGTTCCTATATGTTGAATGGATGGCAGAAGCGTTCGAAAGCTACAATTTTATTTTGTATAAGACGCTATTTGTTCGTGTATTCATGTTAGTTTCCATCTTCGTATTCGTAAAAAATAGTGACGACATCATTCCTTATGCAATGATCATGACAGTAGCAAACTTCTTAAATTATTTTACAAGTTATATTTACATTCGTAGGAAAGTGAAATTAGTTCGCATTCCATTAAAAGAATTAGTAAAAGTATTTAAGCCTTTGTTTTCAATGCTACTACTTGCAAATGCGAATATGTTATATACGATTTTGGACCGATTATTCCTTTCTTCAGTAAAAAATAATCTTTACATCAGTTATTATACGATATCGCTTAATTTATCGATGATGATTACGGGTGTAGTAGTTTCTATTATTATTGTTAGTATTCCGAGACTGGCTAAGTATAATGCCGAAGAACAGTTTGAAAAATTTAATGATTTACAGTTAAAGACAAGTAGACTTTTTCTATTCCTAGTGATTCCAATTTCTATGGGATTAGCCTGTGTTAGTCAATCCATTATATTCTTGTACGCAGGACCGAAATATATATTAGCTGTACCGACTATGATTATTTGTTCGATTCGAATTTTATCATGGACTTTAGATACGATTTTTGCAAATCAGATTATTTTCCTAAAAGGACATGAGTTGAGTTTAACAAGAATTTATTTTGTCGGTGGATTCTTCAATTTGATTTTTAATAGTGCGTTATATATTTTCGGTATAGAAAATCCAGAATATTATATTTTAACGACTGTGTTCGCGGAAGTTATCGTATTATTTTTAGAAGTTAAATTTATTCGAGATCGTTCTTTATATGATATTCGAAAGATAAAAAATAATTTTATACGATATACAATTGCTTCCTTACCTTTTATTGCAATTAAATTAGCCGTTGATTATTTCATTCCATTTGAATATAATTTAACGAAAGGCTTTATGTTAAATACTGGATTGGTAATTGTAGGCTGTGTCGTCTATTACGCATTATTTGCTATTATTTCAGGCGATATTAAAAAAGTAATTAAACTTTAAGGAGGTAAAAGTATACAAGGTTATACAAACTGATTATGAAAATTTTAGACTTTTTCGAGCAAAACTATTTTAAATTTGGAATATCCTATCTATTATTCTTCACTTTATATATGATGACGAGTATTATTGTTCCACTAAATTTTTTCAATGCTAATAGTTATGTAACAATTTTATTAAGTGGATTAGGAGCTCTTTTCGGACTTTATAATATTGTTGTGAAGAAAGCTTTGACTAAAACCAGAGGAATTCGACCTCTAATAGTGTTATTTGTTGTTATCATCATTTCATTAGTGGTGAATATGAAGTACGGATATATTGATAATGTAAAAGACTTAATCGTGTTTTTCGTATATTTCTTTTCAATCTATCCATTTATTAGTTTTATTACTAAAGAACAAGCCAATCAAACTTTATTAAGTGTTGGTGGTGTTCTAGCAGTGTTATCTACAGGGGCGGTTATCGCTTCTCTATTCCAATTTGTGACCTTTGATGGTTATATTATTGAATCCTATAAAGGGAACGTGTTTCGACAAGGATTTATCGATTCTCGTCTGTTTGGGGTATTTACAGATCCTAATATTCAATCTGTGGTTTCACTATTAACCATTACATATTTAGGGTATTTACAAAATAAAGTTTCTAGACCTTTAAAAGTCCTTCTTTATTTAGCAATATTCTGTAACTTTACTTATATTGTCCTTTCTGGTTCTAGAACGGCTTTAATTATTATTTCTGCAGTATTTGTATATATTTTTATCGTTGCAATCTGTAAGAAAGATCGAAAAAAACAAGTTCTAAATGTAATAATGTTTGGTTTAATTACTTTTGGATCATATCATTTAGTTTACCAAGGCTCTCAGGTGATTCTAAAGGCCAATACACAGGTTATTACTAAGATTAATCAAGAACATAAAAATACCGGGAATTATAAAGTTTTAGCAACATTGCAACGAAATGATACCGATGCGAAAAACATTTCAAATAACCGTTTTTCAATTTGGCAGGATGCTATTAGATTCTCAGTGAAAAGACCGATTTTTGGATATACTTCTGGGAATTGGGAAAAAATTGCAAAAGAAATTGATCCAGATAGCTATATTGTTAAAAAGAGCTATAGGGTCCATAACGGATATTTAGAGATTTTATTCTATAGTGGATTCATTGCCCTACTGGCATTCTTCTGGTATGTAGGAAAACCTATTATCAAAACGATCGTGAATGAATTAAAGACGAATAGCCAAAACCTAATTATAGAGTTTATCTTGATTGGATTAATCATCCTAGGTGTGACCAATATGTTTATTAGTGCAACAATGTATGGTTTTTCAATCTTGGGATTAGTTTTACATTTATCGATCAGCTATTTAAATAATGGGTATTTGCCTCAGTTAGAAACTAAAGACAAATAAAAAGGTCCGGCAGGAATTACCTGCCGGACCTTTTTCTATTTATAATTCAAGATGGTTAATGCTACTTGTAGAACAATAGCCCCAAGGGTTCCGATTAACATTAATACAGCAACCACACGTGTAATTTTTTCAACGGTTGAAAGATTACGTTTTTTCTTTGCCAACACAATCGCTCCTTTTTTCTAGCTTCTGTAATAGTTTACCGTAAACTAGAGTGAATTACTAGTCTTAAATGCTTAAACTACCTTTATAAAATTGAAAATGATTGAAATGAAAACAGAAGGAAAGAAAAGCGGCCAAAAATCTTTCAAATATTAACGATTTTTGTTAACATAAGAATGGAAAATAAAACAAATTGGAGGAAGATTCATGTCAAAACAACAAATTGGTGTCGTTGGTATGGCCGTAATGGGACGTAACTTAGCGTTAAATATTGAAAGCCGTGGATATAGTGTTTCAATTTTCAACCGTTCATCATCTAAAACAGATGAGGTTGTTGCACTACATCCTGATAAAAAATTAGTACCAACATACACTGTAGAAGAATTTGTACAATCTTTAGAAAAACCAAGAAGAATCTTATTAATGGTAAAAGCTGGGGAAGCTACTGATAAGACCATTCAAAGTTTACTTCCACATCTAGATAAAGGTGATATTTTAATCGATGGAGGAAATACATTCTTCAGAGATACAATGCGCCGTAATGAAGAACTAGCAAACTCAGGAATTAACTTCATCGGTACTGGTGTATCTGGTGGGGAAGAAGGAGCCCTAAAAGGACCTTCAATCATGCCTGGTGGACAAAAAGATGCTTATGACTTAGTAGCACCAATCTTAGAAGAAATCTCTGCTAAAGCAGACGATGGCGCTCCATGTGTCACTTACATTGGACCAAACGGAGCAGGTCACTACGTAAAAATGGTTCACAACGGAATCGAATATGGGGACATGCAATTAATCGCTGAAAGTTACGATATCTTACGTCGTGTTGGTGGATTATCTGTAGAAGAATGCGCTGAAGTCTTCCAAGAATGGAATCAAGGCGAATTAGATAGCTACTTAATCGAAATCACAGCGGACATTTTAACAAAGAAAGATCCTGAAACAGGTCGTCCAATGGTTGACGTAATCATGGATACTGCTGGAAACAAAGGTACTGGCAAATGGGCTTCACAAAGCGCATTAGACTTAGGGGTGCCACTTCCATTGATTACGGAATCTGTATTTGCACGTTTCGTTTCTACATTGAAAGAAGAACGTGTGGCAGCAAGTAAAGAATTAGCAGCAACTAAGATTCCTGAATTAACAAATTCAGAACGTCAAGCTTTAATCGAACAAGTTCGTAAAGGATTATACTTCTCTAAAATTATGAGTTACGCGCAAGGATTCGCTCAAATGCGTGTAGCTAGTGAAGAGTTCGATTGGGACTTAAACTACGGCGAAATCGCGAAAATCTTCCGTGCAGGATGTATCATCCGCGCACAATTCTTACAAAAGATTACAGATGCGTTCGAACGTGATCCTCAATTGAAGAACCTATTATTAGATAAATATTTCTTATATGTGACTGAATCCTACCAAGATGCAGTTCGTGATGTTGTTGTAACGGCTGTTCGTGCTGGTATCCCAGTACCAACATTCTCAAGTGCATTAGCTTACTATGATTCATATCGTTCAGAAACATTACCTGCAAACTTAATTCAAGCACAACGTGACTACTTCGGTGCACATACGTACAACCGTGTAGACAAACCAGGAACATTCCACTTCGAATGGGCACAAGAAAAAGAAATTGAACAATAATTGTAAAACCAGTCTTTACAGACTGGTTTTTTATTTTAGGAAGCAAGTGGAGACTTGTTTCGAAATTGGTAACTACCAGTTGATTACGATATCGTTTTCATCTATAATAAACGTATCTATTAGGAGGGAGAATGGAAATGAAATTAAGAAAAGTATTTTTGTGTTTGATTACGTTTTTAGTAGTGGGAGTAGTTCCGTTAAATGATTCAGTAAGTGCGAATGAGATTCACTTTAGAAACTGTTCTGAAGCATGGGCTGCAGGATATGGAGACATTTCAGTTGGCGAAGACGGGTATGCGGATCATCTTGACCGAGATAAAGACGGAACTGCATGTGAAATTGTAAAATCAAAGGGACAATATCGTTCCCGTAGAGCAGATGGAACGCCTTTGAATAAAGTAAAAGCCACTTATTGGGAACAAGTGGGTGGCAATTGGTATTACTACGAAAAAAATGTTCGAGTTACTGGCTGGAAACAAATCAGCGGTACTTGGTATTATTTCAATAGTAATGGAGTAATGCAGACTGGTTGGAGACAAATCAATAATATTTGGTACTATTTCAGTAGTAATGGATATATGCAAACGGGCTGGAAACAAATCGGCTCTAACTGGTATTATTTAAAAGATTCTGGAGCAATGGTAACAGATTGGCAATATTTAGATGGTACGTGGTATCTATTTAATTCTTCAGGTGAGATGCTCACTGGCTGGCAAAAAAATAATAATGTTTGGTATTACTTCAGTAAAGAAGGATATATGCAAACCGGTTGGAAACAAATTAGTGGTAACTGGTATTATCTAAATCAATCAGGTGGTATGGAAACTGGATTGAAACGCATTAGTGGAGAGTTCTATTATTTTGCAGAGTCTGGCGTGATGCAAACCGGTTGGAAACTTATCAATGGAATTTACCATTACTTTAAAGATAGTGGAGCTATGTTGAAAGGTTGGTATCAAGAATACAATCATTGGTATTATTTAGATGAAGATGGAAGAATGGTGACAGGCTTCTATACGGTTTATAAATCAGATTATTACTTTGAAAAATCAGGTGTGATGCAAACTGGCTGGAAATTCATTCAAAATAATTGGTATTATTTTGAACAATCAGGAGCATTGTTAAAAGATCAGTTAACACCAGATGGGTATCGAGTTGATAAAGATGGTGTTTGGAGAGTTGCGGTGGAAACTACAACTACGACAACTACCACAACGGTAACGACTACTTCTCAAGAAGCACCAAGAGAAAACACAGAACCCGCTACACAAGAGACAACTCAAATCCAAATTACAACTGAAGAAGTGAAAGCTCAGTAATTTTCTAGTGAAAAGAATTAAACGATTTAATCGTTTAATTCTTTTTTTTTTATCATATAGAAAAAATTCATTAAATTCTGTTAAGAAACTTATGAATATGGTATGATAATTCTATTAGGGAGAATAATGGAAGGGAGTTTAAATATGCAAGGAAATCAACGTATTTTAATTATTGAAGATGAAAAAAATCTAAGTCGCTTTGTAGAATTAGAGTTGCAGCACGAAGGATATGAAACTAAAGTTTGTTCTGACGGAAGAACGGGATTACAAACCGCAATAGATGAGTCTTGGGATGCTATTTTATTAGATTTAATGTTACCAGAAATGAATGGATTAGAAGTTGTTCGCAGACTACGACAAGTCAAACAAACACCAGTCATCATTATGACTGCACGTGACTCTGTGATGGATAGAGTAGTTGGACTAGATCAAGGGGCAGATGACTATGTGGTAAAACCATTTGAAATCGAAGAAATATTGGCTAGATTACGTGCCTTGTTTAGACGCTTGCAGATGGAAGAACAATCTCGTAATATTAAACAAACAAAAGTAGAGTATCGTGACTTAGTGATTGAAGTTGAAAATCGCGTAGTACGAAGAGCTGGAGAAGTCATTGACTTAACTAAAAAAGAGTATGAACTCCTTCTTTTATTGATGGAAAATATTGATATTGTTTTATCACGGGAAATCTTACTGAAAAAAGTCTGGGGATATAAAAATGAAGTTGAGACGAATGTTATTGACGTTTATGTTCGATATATCCGTAATAAAATTGATGTCCCTGGAAAGGAAAGTTATATTCAAACAGTCCGTGGTACGGGTTATGTAATGAGAAGTTGAGGAAAAGATGATGAACTCAAATAGTCAACATAAATCAGTAGCAAAAAAATGGTGGTGGGTTATTTCGGCCACCATTTTTGCCTTGCTGGGGATATTAACGACAATTCTTATTCATGGTCAAATTATGACTTTACGTGAAAACGAAAAAAATCAGACAATTGTTTATGCTCAAGTAGTTACCGACTTACTTTCAAGGAAGTCAGAAAATTTAACGGCTGCGGATATTGTTTCTATCTTAAATGAAGCGGAGCAGTATGAGCAAGGACAAAACGGCATCTATAAAAAGAACAGTAGCTTTTATCCAATGAATGAGGAATTAAACATTCGTGTATTTGATACAAGTAGGGAACTAATCTTCCAAACACAACAATGGCAAGATCCTTTACAAGTATCTAGTACGCTAGAAACCAAATTCGTTCCTTTATCAACCGGAGAAGAAAGCATTCAAGTAACAATGCCGATTTTATCGAGAACGAATCGTTTGCTAATTGGTCATTTGCAAATTATTAATCGAATGGCAAAATTAACAGAAATGAAAAAACAGTTGCAGAAATTATATATCCAATTGTTGATTATGGAAGCTTTGGTAGCTATTGGGTTGGCTTATTTCATCTCTAGACTCATTTCGAAACCTATCGAACAGATTCATGATATTATAGCGTCCATTAACGAAGATAATATTGATAGTAAGCGTCTGATTATTCCTAAGAAAAATGATGAATTTGCAGTAGTTTCTCAACAGTTTAATGAATTACTAGATAAAATTAGTTTTTATATATCTCAGCAAAAACATTTTGTGGAAGATGTTTCTCATGAGTTACGAACGCCTGTAGCAATTGTCGAAGGACACCTTAAACTGCTGAATCGATGGGGAAAAGATGATCCAGAGGTACTTGAAGAGTCTTTAGAAGCCTCATTAGCAGAAATAAAACGTATGAAAACTCTTGTTCAAGAGATGCTCGATTTGTCTAGAGCTCCTCAAGTAAGAGAGCAGTATAAAGATGCGACTGCAGAAGTGGTGGATACTTTAACCCAAATAGTGTCTAATTTTAAAGTATTGTATCCAGACTTTACGTTTGTCTTCGATATTGATTCGAAGGCTGACCTATTGTCGCCTATCTATAGAAATCATTTTGAACAAGTCATTATCATTTTGTTGGATAATGCGGTCAAATATTCAACGAATCGTAAAGAAATTATCGTTAGCTTATCAACGGTAGCGGATCAAGTGGAAATTGGAATCCAAGATTTTGGGATGGGGTTAAGTGAAGAAGATAAAAAGAAAGTGTTCTCAAGATTCTATCGAGTTGATAAAGCCCGTTCAAGAGAACGTGGGGGGAATGGATTGGGTCTCTCAATAGCAAAAGAACTGATAGAAGGATATAACGGAAGTATCAGCTTAACGTCCCATTTGGATCAGGGAACAGTTTTTAAAGTGAAATTACCGATTGTAAGTTCATAAAAAAGATTAAAATTTCACCCGATTTTACTAGATATCTTTCTAAAAGATGGTAAAATTGGGTGAAAATTATTTTTGAATGGGGAGAATCATTTGGTTAGGATAAAAGCTTTTTGTATTGCAATCGTGCTATCGATTATTTCAGTGGTAGCTTTTCTATTTTTCTATATTCCTTATATTAATAGCTATTATAAGGTAACAGATAATTCTATTAGATATGGGATTAGTCAGGAAAAATACAAAAGCGTTGATATTATTAAAGAAAATTTGGATAAAAATACGCTTGTATTATTCGGTTCATCCGAATTAGAAATTACAAATCATAAAGAATATAGTTTTAATAAAGTATTCAATACAGAAGATTTTCATATTATGCAAATTGGAAGTGGGAATTATCAAAATATTATCCATGCAGCAATGATGGGAGCTCTAGGAGATTCCATTCCAAAGAAAAAAATTGCGATTGTTGAGTCTATGCAATGGTTTGAAGAAAATGATCAGAACCGCAAAGCCTTTGCGAGCAAAGTTTCTAAAGAAGCGGTTTATGGTGCTTTAACAAATGAAAAGCTGAGTCTGGATACAAAGACAAAATTGATTGATCGCATTATCAGTTTGAGTAGCGAAAACAAATCTTTAAAAGAGACATTTGAACGTTACAAACGAGTGCTAGTGGATAAAGAACCTCTTCCAGGAGACGAATGGATTATGCAAGTAGATTTAATGCAGTACAATCAGATCTTGAAATCCGGTTTTGCAAAAAACAAAAAATCTTTTGGACCAAAAGGGGTTAAGTCTGAAAAAGCAGCAGATATTGATTGGGCAAAACTTGAGGATAATGCCGTTAAGGATGCTGAAAAAAATACTCAAGATAATCCTTTTGACATGGATGATACTACTTATAAAAAATATTATGCAGGCAAAGTAAGTAAGGTAAAAGATTCTAAGAAGAATGTCAATTTTGAGAATGCAGCGGAGTTTGATGACTTCAAGTTATTTCTACAGATTGCTAAGGAGCTTGGCATTGAAACTAAAGTAGTGCTGTTTCCTGTAAATGGAAAATGGTATGATCATCTAGGGCTAAATAAAGAAACTAGAGAAAAATATTATTCAAAGATGAAATCTATTATTGAATCTTACGGAGCTTCTGCTTGGGATTTATCTTCTAAAGAATATGAACAAGATTATATGCATGATGGAATTCATCCAGGCTGGAAATCCTGGATTGAAACCAATAAAGCATTGTATGATTTTTTTAATAAATAAATGAAGTTCACTGTTATTAACAGTGAACTTTTTTTGTGATACAATTTACTTGTTGAGAAAATGTAAAGATTAAGCTTTGTTCAACAATGGGAGGAATAAAATGAAAAAAAGAGTAAGTGTGTTACTAGGGCTTGCATGTTTGCTATCCTTGAACATGAAAAATGTATACGCAGATGAACATTCCGTGAATAGAATTCATTTCATTAATACAAAAGGGAATTCAGGAAGCGATGCAATTTTATTAGAAAGTAATGGGCACTTTGCCCTTATTGATACAGGAGAAGATTTTGATTTTCCTGATGGAACGAATCCGCTGTATCCTATTCGTAAAGGAAATACAACTCAAAATTATAAAGTGCTGGAGGATAGGGTCCTCCGTCATCTGAAAAATGTTGGAGTGAATAAATTAGACTTTGTTCTAGGTACCCATGTGCATAGTGATCATATTGGGGGAGTAGATGAAGTATTGAATCACTATTCTGTCGAAAAACTATATTTAAAACGATACAGTGATAATAGATTAACAGATTCTACTAGACTATGGGATAATCTATTCAATTATGACAATGCCCTAAAAGCAGCCAAAAATAAAAATGTTAAGATTATTCAAGATATTTCTGAAAAAGATAGTCACTTTAAATTAGGGGATATGGATATCCAACTTTATAATTATAAGAATGAATATGACAATAATGGAAATCTAAAACGAGTCTATGATGATAATTCAAACTCAATTGTCGCAGTCATTACCGTGAATGGGCAAAAAATCTATTTAGGTGGAGATTTGGATAATGCAGAAGGTGCAGAAGACCAATTAGGACCACAAATTGGGAAAGTGGATTTGATGAAATGGAATCATCATTCGGAATCTACTAAATCCAATTCTATTAACTTCTTAGAAAATTTAAAACCAAGTTTAGTTGTTCAAACAACTGGACAAGATATTAATGTTCCTTCTACGAAAAAATGGTTAGAAGATCGAGGAACAAAAATTGTAAAAGCTACAAGTAAACAATATGATGCAACTGTTTATGACATCAACCAAGCTGGATTTACAGATGTTTCCAATCAATTCCCTCAAATTCCAACGGTTGAAACAAAATGGTATGTAAAAGATGGTTTCCGTATGTATCAATTAGATTCAGGAGAAAAGGCCATTGGATGGCATACGATTGATAATGAAAGTTATTTCTTTGATGGAAAAGGACATCTACAAACAGAAAAGTGGCAATTATCTGATGATTATTGGTATTACTTGCATAAAGATGGGAAGATGGCCAAAGCTGGTTGGCTCCAACTAGGGGATGATTGGTACTATCTAAATCCAAGTGGATCAAGAGAAAATGATAAGTTGTCGCAAATTAATGGCAAGACTTATTTATTCGATGAGAATGGAAAAATGCAGACTGGTTGGAAGACGGTGAATAAGGAAGCAATGTTCTTTGAAGAGAGCGGAGCTTTAAAAGAAAAAAATATCAAACCGTCCTCTTGGAAGCAACACGATTCAAAATGGTATTACTTTGATGAAAATAATCAGATTGTCAAAGGGACAAGAATTGTAAATGGTAAAACATATTACTTTGATTCTAAAGGAATTATGCAAACTGGTTGGAAATGGCATAATGGAGCGTATCATTTTTATGAAGAAAATGGCTCTCAAAAGACAGGATGGTACGAAGAATCTGGTAAGTGGTATTATTTAACTCCAGAAAATGGCGAAATGGCTGTAGGAACTGCTAAAGTATATGGTCTTACTTATTATTTCAATAACGCAGGTGAAATGCAAACCGGATGGAAATGGCATGATGGAGCATATCGTTACTATCAAGAAAGTGGTTCTCAAAAGACAGGATGGCTCCAAGAATCGGGTAAATGGTACTATTTAACTCCAAAAGATGGAAGTATGGCTGTTGGAATGCATGAAATTAAAGAGGCTAAGTACTACTTCAATAATGCAGGTGAAATGCAAACTGGTTGGAAATGGCATGATGGAGCATATCATTATTATCAAGAAAGTGGTGCCCAAAAGACTGGCTGGTTCCAAGAATCTGGTAAGTGGTATTATCTACAAGCTCCAGAAGGAAGAATGGTAACAGGTCTTCAAGAAGTAGCCAATGAGTATTATTACTTCAATACTGCAGGTGAGATGCAAACCGGATGGAAATGGATTGAAGGATATTATCATTATTTCCAAGAATCTGGGAAAATGATTCGTGATGGAGAAACTCCGGATGGATATAAAGTAGATCATAAAGGAAGATGGATACAAGGCGTGGAAACGACGACTACAGTTGAGACAACAGTAGAAACGACGACTAAAGAAACCACTGTTGTTCCAACGACTGAAGTGCCTACAACCCAAGAACCAACAACTGTTGAACCAACAACTGTTGAACCTACAACTGTTGAAGAAACGACGGCAGAACCAACGTCTCAAGAAACAACCACGAAGGAAAAAATTACCATTCCGATTATTCGAGATGATAAAACAATTCGTAGAGTTCAAGATATTTTTTAAACAAAACGCCCTTTCTGAGAGGAAGGGCGTTTTATAGTTTACTTTTCTATTCTTATAACTTAAACTAGAAAAGTAGTATTTAACGTTAAGCAGGCCATAAGCTTGCATATTGATTCAAGGAGGACAATTCATGAGCGAACAACATGTACTTATTACATTGTTTGGAGCAACTGGTGATTTAGCTCATCGTAAACTTTATCCTGCAATTTTCCGTTTATTCCAAAAAGGATTTATTAAAAATCATTTTGCTGTTATTGGGACAGCACGTAGAGAGTGGACTGATAACTATTTTAGAGATGTCGTAAAACAGTCTGTACAATCTTTAGTAAAGAGTGAGGAAGAATTAAATGAATTCTTATCGCATTTTTACTATCAACCACATAATGTGAATGATACTCATCATTATGTCGTTTTAAAAGAACTTTCTGAAAGATTAGATGAAACTTATCAAATCAATGGGAACCGTGTTTTTTATCTTGCGATGGCTCCAAATTTCTTTGGGACTATTACAGAGCACTTAAAAGCAGAGCAATTATTAACACCAAATGGTTATAATCGCTTAATTATTGAAAAACCATTCGGAAAAGATTTTGCATCAGCTCAAGAGTTGAATCATCAACTTCGTCAATCGTTTGATGAAAATCAAATTTATCGAATCGATCATTATTTAGGAAAAGAAATGATTCAAAATATTTCAGCGGTTCGATTTGCAAATCGAGTTTTTGAGGCATTATGGAATAAAGAAAATATTGACCATGTCCAAATTTCATTGTTGGAGCAAGTCAGTGTAGAAGAGCGTGGCGGGTATTACGATACTAGTGGTGCACTTCGTGATATGGTTCAAAACCATATTTTACAAATCCTTGCTCTAGTAGCGATGGAACCACCCGTTTCATTTGGAGACATTCGTAAAAATAAAATTAAGGTGTTAGAGCAACTTCGACCATATACTCCCGAAGAAGTGAAGGAAAACTTTGTCCGCGGGCAATATGGACCTTCCGAAGATGGATTGAAACCGGGGTATCGAGAAGATGCAAATGTAGCAGATGATTCGAATATGGAAACATTTGTTGCAGGAAAAGTATTAATTGATAATGAACGTTGGCAAGGGGTTCCTTTCTATGTTCGTACAGGGAAGAGCTTGAATTCCAAAGAAACCATAATCGATGTTGTATTTAAAGAAGCAAGTTCTCCATTATTCTGTGGAGTAGAAGGATGTCCTTCAAACCGTATTTCCATTCACATCACTCCTCGTGAGGGATTCTGTTTTGTGATTAATTCGAAAGCAGTCGGAAATACCATTGCACTGCAAACGAGTCATTTAGAAAAAATCTTTGATGAAACATTCTCGCTAAGAAGTCCAGAAGCCTATGAACGTTTAATTTTAGACTGTATTGAAGGCGATATGACAAACTTCACTCACTGGGAAGAAGTTGCGGCTTCTTGGAAATATGTAGATACGATTCGACAAACTTGGGACAGCGAAATTGCTGAAGAGTTTCCAAATTATGCTGCTGGAAGCAAAGGACCAAAAGTCAGCTTTGAACTGTTAGAGCGTGAAGGTCGTAAGTGGGTTGAAAGAGATTAATAGCATAAAATGAAGACTAGGGATTCCCTAGTCTTTTTTTGTTCTATAAAAAGTGTAGAAAGCACAATTATTCCCATCTTCAAAAGCGAAGAAAAGCTTCTAAAGGAATTCCTAAAAAAACGTGGATTTCTTATAGTAGCAGTAACGTGAAGAACATCGAAAGTGAATTATGCGGAGTAGGGATAAATCCCGTACTCCGCGTTTGAATCTTCGAAGGTGAGAGACAGAATGGCTCGAACCGGTGTAACGTTACCGCTACTATAAAAAGAAATCCGTAAGGATTTTTAGGAATAGTCATAGAAGCAATTCCTTCGCTCAACCTTGTTTTCTTGAAATGGCTGCTTTTTTTCTGTAAACTGTTTTCTATATAGGAGGCGCACATGACGATTAAAGAATTTATTCGACTTAGTTTATTAAAACCTAATAAAATTTGGACTATTTTACAAAATCCATTGAAAAAGATAAAAGGAATTTTTTTCTTGTTGGTCCTTATCATTTCCATTCCGAATTTTCTTCGAGCAAATGAATTTATTGGAAAAATTGCGGAGAATATAAAAGTAGTAGAACAAAAATTTCCTGAACTTTCAGTAAAGGATGGAAAATTAGTTGCGGATCAACAATCTGGTTTCTTGTATCGTTCGGACGCCTTTAATGTGTTGTTTGATCCAACTGGAAAATCTACAGATAATGATGTTAGTGCGGAATCTAACCAAGGAATTCCAACTATTGCATTTCTACAAGATCATATGGCCTTAGATACAGTCTTAAATTCAGCAAAAATTTCTTATAGTGATATTGGTGAGTTAAACAAAGAGATGATTCATCAGTATATCCAAGAGTTTAATGCGAATCTGTGGATGGTATTATTGGGTGTCATGTTATTCATGTTTGTATACAACAGCTTATTATTATACGTAATATTGATTATTGTAGGCTTTATTGTTCGATTGTTTGCAGCTTTATTTATGGGGGCTTGGATTCAAATGCCAACCTCCGTTTCGAAGCAATTAACGATGGCAGCAGCCTTTCTTCCAGCTGTTTTGTATAGTTTGATTGCCATTTTAGGAGTTGGAGGAGGAATCAGTATTTTCTATTACTTATTAGTAACAACAACTTTTAACTGGCTTCTCGGAATGAAAGAATTTATTGATATAGAAAGTAAAAAGAAACAGTAACTTAAAAACCACCTAGAAACTAATTTTAGTTTCTAGGTGGTTTTCTTTTGATAAAATCTATAAAATAAATAGCAGAGACTGAAGAATAGATTACGAAGAATCATTCGGATTCTATAATCGCAGTAGTGGGGGATAGTATCAAAAGTGAATTAAAGGGAGTTAGGAATGGATTCCTTACTCCCTTTTTGAAGCTTTGAAGGTGAGAGACCTTAGGCTCGAACCGGTACCCCATTACAGCGATTATAGAAAAATCCGAAAGGATTCGAAGTAATCTGATAGTAAGGAAAGTAATCTGTACTATTTATTTTTTGTACGATTTTGTCTGCGCTGTTTTTGACGGATTTCCTGCCCGAGTTTTTTCTTATAGCCAGGTTTTACTTTTTTCTTCGCCTTCTTAATCATCCCTTTGAGGCGTGGATCCAAGTCTTTTGATTGCGTGTTTTTACGTTTCTCGCGACGAGAGCGGTCATAACTTTCGACAAGCTCGCCATTTTTTAATTCAACCGTTTCAAAAGAAATGCCTTTTCCTTCTAATGTTTGGATGGCCTGTTCTTGATCTGGTGTGTAGAAGGTGATGGCTGTTCCTTCAAGACCATTACGTCCTGTACGACCCACACGGTGAATGAAGAATTCTAATTCGCTAGGAATTTCTAAGTTAATTACGTGAGAAACACCTTCGATATCAATCCCACGTGCAGCAAGGTCGGTTGCCACTACGAATTGATAATCCATTTGTTGAATTTGTTTCATCACACGGCGACGTTCTCTTGAAGGAATATCTCCGTGAATCGTTGCTACTTTGAAGTTATGATTGCGGAGGTCTTTTGTCACTTCATCTGCTTTTTGCTTCGTATTTACGAAAATAAGCACGAGGTAAGGGTGACCCATCACCAGTAATTGACGAAGAACATCCATTGGATTTTGAGCCTTTGTCACAAGCAATTGGTTTTTAATCGTTGGTGAAACGAGTTGTGTATTCTCGATTTGAATCACCTTTGGATTGCCCAAGTATTTCTTCAAGAATGGTTTAATCTTATCTGGAATTGTTGCAGAGAAAACGGACATTTGTAAGTTTTCTGGCATACGAGATGCGATCTCATCGACGGTTTCTAAGAATCCTAAGTCAAATGTCATATCCGCTTCATCTACGACCATCATTTGGACCGTTTGAACGAAGAGGGCATTCTCTTGCATTAAGTCGAAAATACGACCTGGTGTCCCAATCACGATATGTGGTTGCGTTTGAGTGAGTTTTGCCACTTGGCGTTTTTTATCTGTACCACCTATACATTTTTCTAATAAAATTTCTGTATCACTAAAGGTAATGAGTTGGGCTGCAACAGCGGTTAATTGTTCTGCGAGTTCACGACTCGGAACTGTAATCACTAATTGTAATTCTTGACGGCTAGGGTCAATTTTGTTGATGAGTGGTAATAGGAAACTATGGCTCTTTCCACTACCCGTTTGAGATTGACCAATCACAGATTCTCCTTTTAATAAAAGAGGGATGATGCGTTCTTGAATAGGTGTTGGTTGTGTAAATTTTAAGTCAGCCAAGGCTTTTTGCAAATAAGGCTGTAATGCGTAATCTGTAAATTTCATGTTTTCATCTCTTTTCTTTCTCTATGTAGCGGGATTATTATACCATAAATTGAAGATTAAAGCTGGAATTGGGAGAGTGGGCATAATTTTTGCCTATCGTGTTTAGGGGATGGTATGATAACTAAAGAAAGAAACAGTTTTCAAAACTGTATTTAAAAATTAGGAGGAATCTAGTAATGACTTACGAATTACCAAAATTAGAATACGCATTTGACGCATTAGAACCACATTTTGATGCACGTACAATGGAGATTCACCATGACAAACATCACAATGCATATGTTACAAATTTAAACGCAGCGGTAGAAAAACACCCTGAGTTATTTGACAAAACAGTTGAAGAATTAATTAACGATTTAAACGCTGTTCCAGAAGATATCCGTGTAGCTGTTCGCAACAATGGTGGTGGACATGCAAACCACAGCTTATTCTGGACTCAATTATCTCTTGATGGTGCAAAAGCTCCAGAAGGTGCTTTATTAGCAGCTATCAATGAAGCGTTCGGAAGCTTCGACGAATTCAAAAAAGTGTTTGCTCAAGCAGCAGCAACTCGCTTTGGTTCAGGTTGGGCTTGGTTAGTCCTTTCTAACGGAAAATTAGAAGTCGTTTCTACTCCAAACCAAGATAGCCCACTATCAGAAGGTAAAACTCCATTACTAGGCTTAGATGTATGGGAACATGCATACTACTTAAACTACCAAAACCGTCGTCCAGACTACATTTCAGCATTCTGGAATGTTGTAAACTGGGATGAAGTAGCTCGTCGTTTCGAAGCTGCTAAATAATCTATAAAAACGAAGACCGATGTCTCCTATGAGGCATCGGTCTTTTTGCGTCTGTTTAACAAAATAAGAATAATAAATACGATAGAAGCAAAGCTAATCATCGAACCTTCAATCAGATAAGGAGTCGTGTAATGATATTCGACAGAATGTTTTCCTGGGGAAATACTAAATCCAAGAAGAGAATCGAGGATTTTATAAGTTTCTACAGGTTGACCATCTACACGAACCATCCATCCAATTGAATATGGAATCGTCGTTAAAACAGTACTTTCTTCTTCTACCGTCATCGTTCCAGAAAAATGGGTAGAGGAGAAGGTATCTATTTTTAATTCTTGAGCTTTCGTTTGTTGAATTCTATCTTGTAATAATGTTTCATTTAAGGAATAAAGATTCAATCTTGTAAATGAAAATTGATCTTTTTGAATCGTGAACTCTATCGTTTGAGGAATTCCTTTTTTCTTGGAAGCAATACTTAAAAGAACGGGTCTTGATTCAACAGGATAAAAGAAATACTCTTTTCCATTTAGGGTCATCGTGAAACTATCTTCTTCCATATTTCCCGCTAATTCTAAATAGATAGGATCATCGGTTTCTGGAGTGAAGGTTAATGTAATGCTCCCTTTTTCTTCACTATTTTCCAACTGTATCGTTTGGTGAGCGAAAGGGCGACCTTTAATATTACTGTAAGCCATTTGAGAAGGAATTCTCGTGAAAATATCCTTTGGTGAATGGGTTCCTGAAAGAGCATTGGATAATTGGTTTTGCATGACAACCGGCTGATTGACGGGGACTTTCATCGCTTTTAATATGGGTTTCATTGGATAAGCAATAGAAAGAACATTGTCATTTTGAACAACAGTACCTTCTTCAAATCGCTGTATAACCTCCATCGTTTCTAAATCTTTTCTTTCCCATCGATGATTATAAGAAGCCTGATCATTTGCGATAAAAGTTGTTTTAATCGCAAGGAGGGCATCCGTTAATAAAGTTCCATTACTATAACTAACAAAGGCAACTCCTTGCCGAACTCCGATAGCTTCAAAGAAACGTTCACTTTCTTTTTCAAAGGTAGATGAAAAATGAGAGATACCGTAAGTAGGGACTTGAAGACTATCGTTTTTTGAACGCGCAATTGTTTTTTCACTTCTAAAGAACGTGTTGTCAGGCGCCGATAGAGATTGGCTCCAAAGCTCTAAAGAGGCTTGATAGTTAGTGAATTCTGAATTCATCACATATCCCAGTCTAGCTAAGTTAATTCCACTATTCAACACAAGTTCAATGAGAACTAAACTAATCCATAACCTACGAGAACGCATGTGGGCTCTCGTTTGAGCGATTAGTCCGTAGAGGATGCCCATTGAAATTCCAAACCCTAGAACGATTTGCCAAGATTGAAGGTAGGATTGGGGATAAAGGATAAAACCAATACTGATGCTAAGCATAAAAAAGAAAAATGTAAAAGCTTCAAACATCGAAATCTTTGAGGACTTCAATGTTTGTTGATACCCGATGTAAACAATCCAGAAACTAAACAAAAATGAGAAACGGTAAGGATACCAATTCGGAAGTTGACCAGCATGCCAAATTCGATCTAAGAAATCGATATTAAAACTCAATAAGAAGAAGAGAGTAATGAGTAAGGCGGTAATTTTTTCAGCGAGTCTAATTTTCTTATGAGTAAAATAGTTAAAAAAGGAAAAGAGTGCCAAGCTTCCAACAAAAATATTTGGGTATCCTTTAGGCATTTGTTGAAAGTCAAAACTACCGATAAATAATTTCGATAGTATTAACAAAGGATTATATTCAGACTTCATAGACCAGAGGCTTTGCTTTGCTGCACCTTTACTTCCAAGTAAACTATATGCACTTGGCAATAGAATAATCATAATGAGCCCAATCGCTAATATACTGTATAGAGCAAAACGAGCTCCCGTTTTAAGAAAATCCTTCCATTGAAACCTTCCTTTTTGAAGCAAGTAAGCATAAGGAAAATAAAACACTAAAAAGAGGCAAATCATATATCCTGTATAATAATTGGCCAAAACGGTGATTGCCAAAGGAAGAATATAACGAATTGGATTTTTATTGTTGATAAGCGAGTCGACCCCTAATAAAATAAGTGGAAGACCAATCAAGGCATCTAGCCACATAATATTGAGTTGGTTGACGGAAAGATAACTCATAAATCCATAAGAGAGTGAAAATAGGAGTGCATTCATATTTCTTCCCCCAAATTTCTTATCTAAAAAATAGGCAAAGCTGACCGTGCAAAAAATGAGTTTCAAGAAAATCAAAAGTGAAACTCCCATTGTAATGTATGATTTTGGAATCATGAGAAATATCAAGTTAAAAGGACTAAATAAATAATAAGACCATAAGCTTACCATTTCTCCACCAATGGATTTGGAAAAGCTGTAAAAAAACTGTTCAGGATGGTGTAATAGAGTATCCTGATAATAAGCAAAGAAATCGACGTATTGTTGACCCAAATCGACGGTCAGCCAGGTACGATTTCCAAAAGGAGTCATTGAAAAAAGAATAAATATAAAAAGTAGAAGGAATACGGGGATTAAAATACTAAGGCTATAGTATTTTCTTTTATTCCAATTGCTTTTAGATTTCATAGGGACCTCCTTAGTTGTATTCAATGATAGCATAGCACGTTCTTAGATTTGCTGCACGAAAAATTTGGTGAGAAGACCAAAATCTTAGTATTTTATTAACCCCTTTTTATATAGTTCAAAAGGGAATTTATGGTATACTGTTATGAGTTACTAGAATATGCATGGAGTTTATTATGTTGAATAAAAGAAAATCGAAAAACAAAAAGAAAAAATCACATATTCCATTTCGTTTAAATTTATTATTTTTAATAGTATTCTTTTCATTTATTGCGTTGATTAGCCGTTTGGCATATGTTCAATTGGTTAAAGGGGATGAATTTGTTGCTCTCGTTCAACGAACTGAAACAACCACTTCCAAAAAAGCTGTTCCACGAGGATCTATCTATGATAGCCAAGGTCGAGTTTTAGTAGGGAACAAGCCTAAATTATCGATTAACTATACAAGACCTGCAGATGCGAAAGCCTCAAAAATGTTAGAAATCGCCAAAAAATTAACCTCATTGATTTCAGTCGATACTTCTGAATTAAAAGAGCGTGATTTGAAAGATTATTGGGTAGCTTTAAATCCTGACAAGTTAGATGGATTACTGACGGCTGAAGAAAAGAAACAAATTTCAAAAGAAAACCTCTCTTCAAGTCAAACGTATGAGATGCAATTAGCTCATATTCCTTCAGATGAGTTAAACTATAGTGAAGCTGAAAAACAAGTGATTGCTATTTTCACAAAGATGAATAGTGCTTATTCTCTTTCAACTGTTACGCTCAAAAATGAAGGAGTAACCGAACAAGAAGTCGCAAAAATCAGTGAACGATTAGGCGAGCTTCGTGGCGTGGATATTGATTCTGATTGGGACCGTGAGTATCCAATGGGGGATATGTTAAAAACAATCCTTGGAACGGTTTCCTCTGAAAAAACAGGGCTACCTTCTTCAAAAGTAAAATCATTACTTGCTCAAGGCTATTCACTCAATGATCGTGTCGGAACGAGTTATTTAGAAGAACAGTATGAGAATGTTTTAAGTGGTTCTAAGACTGTCGTTCAATCTCAAACGAATACAAAAGGTCAAGTCATCAAAAATAACGAAACTTATCCAGGGAAAGCAGGTTCCAATTTAGTATTAACCATTGATACTGAGTTCCAGAAAAAAATAGAAGAAATTGCTAAAACTTCTGTTGAAGAAATGACGGATCCGGCTGCTGATCGTGTGTATATCGTGGTAATGAATCCAAAGAATGGAGACGTTCTAGGAATTACGGGTAAGAAAAAGAAATTTGATGGGAATTTCCAATCCAATGGAGTGGAAGACGATGCTTTAGGAGCGATTAACAACTCATTTGGAATGGGGTCAGTAGTTAAACCAGCGACGGTTCTATCGGGTTATATGGATGGAGCATTGACGCTTGAAGATAATAAAATAGTCGATGAACCGATTGAATTTGAAGCTTCTAAACCGAAGAGTTCATGGTTTAATCGCAATGGACAAATTGAATTAACAGATTTAGATGCATTGGAACGCTCTTCAAACGTATATATGATTAAATTAGCGATGAAAATGGGCGGACAAGCAGAATACGTGAAGGGTGGAAAATTGAATATCAATTTAAGCCTATTTGATAAATTACGTGAGTATTATGCTCAGTTTGGTTTGGGTGTAAGAACCGGAATTGATCTTCCAAATGAAGGAAAAGGATATAATGGTGGAACAGCCGATGCCTTTTCTGCACTTGACTTTGCGTTCGGTCAGTTTGACTTATATACACCGCTTCAATTAGCTCAATATATGTCGACCATTGCCAATGGAGGAACACGTATTGCTCCTCGTTTAGTGAAAGAAATTCATGAAACGAGCCCTAAAGGTGGAATTGGGAATCTTGAAGATGTCATTCCAACCAAAATTATGAATACCCTTCAAGTCGAAAAGAAAATTCTAGATCATATTAAAGAAGGGTTATACCGTGTTACTCATGGGGAGAACGGAACATCTGCTTCTACTTTCAAAAATTACTCTCCTGAAGTGGCTGGTAAAACAGGGACTACAGAAGCATTCTATTCTGGGCCAAATCCTGCTTATAAGAATGAGGCTGTAGAAAACTCAACATTCATTTCATACGCTCCGTATGATAATCCTGAAATTGTTGTGTCTGTAGTAGCACCATACTTTAAAGATGGATCGCCATCAGATTATGCTGCTAAAATTGCTAAAAAAGTGTATGAAGCTTATTTTGGTAAAAAAAGTAATTCTGAAACCAATGCTGCAACAGTAAATACACAAGTACAACAAAATAACAGACAATAATTCGAAAATGAGTGATAGTTTTATCACTCATTTTTTGTCTTTAAAGTTTAGTAAAATCGATTGTTGAAATGCTTAAAACCAATTATAATAAAGCAAAATGGAGGCGAAATTATGGATTTTACAGAAAAAACAATTCAAAGAGATATTAAATATTCAGGACGTATTTTTACAGTAACACAAGATATCGTAGAGCTACCGAATGGGAAAACTTCTACGCGAGACCTCGTATTTCATACGGGAGCAGTAGCAGTACTCGTGATTCGTGACGGAAAGATGCTACTCGTTCGTCAATATAGAAAACCATTAGAAATGCACTTCTTGGAAATTCCAGCAGGGAAATTAGACGGGAAGGAAGAAGTGCCTCTAGAAGCCGCAAAACGTGAATTAGAAGAAGAAACAAACCTAGTTGCCGAAGAATGGGTGAAGATGATGGAAATGGTCTCTACTCCTGGATTCTGCGATGAGAAAATTACATTATTCCAAGCAAAAAATGTGACGGTCAAAGAAAATGCGAAACCAGCAGACGAAGATGAATTTGTTGAAATCTTATGGATGCCACTCGAAGAAGTGATGCAAAAAATCCAAACGGGTGAAATTGCGGATGCGAAGACGATTATTGCAGCACAGTATGCTTGGATGCATAAAGGAGAATAATCAATGCCAAATGAACCTTTATTAACGAGAAAATCGTATAAAGAACAATTAGAAAAACAGAATCGAGAGTTAGAAGAACTTGAAACTAGGCAAGAGCGAAGAGACAGTCGTGGACGTTCTTATGAAAAGGAGGAAGAGTTGTACGCTGAACGCGAGGAAGAAGCTTCACAAGTACACCGCACGCCAAAATCAGGACTTAGAAGATACAATCATTTTCTAAATGTATGGCTGGTTTCTGTCATTGTGATTTTAATCATTGTGATTGCGATTCAAATGTTCTTTTAAACCAACTAAGATTAGTTTTTCTTTTCATTTTGAAGCCATTATGATAGGATAAAGCATATATAGAAAACACATTGATGGAAAAGGGTTTTTAACAAAGCTTTTCAGGGAGGAAGATCCTGACTGCAAGTCTTCCAAGTCACGTTTCAAACTTTTCACTTCCGGAGTGACCATTGGGATTCACTGATGAATAATGGTTCGGGTCGCCCCCGTTAACAGCGTCCAAGTGTCTTGAGCCTGTCTCAAGGAACAAGGGTGGTACCGCGAAATTTCGTCCCTTATAGTCTATTGGCTATAAGGGATTTTTATTTTAAAAGGAGGAATACAATGAATTTAGAAGAAATGAAAGTTCAGTTTGATGCGATTCGTAAAGATGTACTTGCTTCTTTAGAAGAAGTAAAAACATTAAAAGAGCTCGATCAAATTCGTGTACAACAATTAGGGAAAAAAGGACCAATCACAGAAGTTCTTAAAAACATTAAAAACTTAGCCAACGAAGAGAAACCAAAAGTGGGGGCTCTTGCCAATGAATTACGTTCTGTCTTAGAAGAAAAAATCGCTTCAGTTAAAGAAGTATTAGAGGCAAAAGCGTTAGAAGAAGCGTTGCAATCTGAAACGATCGACGTCACAATGCCAGGTCGTCCAGTAGAACGTGGAACTGCGCATGTATTAGCGCACGTTCAAGACCAAGTGGAAGATTTCTTCATCGGCCTTGGATACCAAGTCGTAGAAGGCCCAGAAGTGGAATCAGACCACTATAACTTTGAGATGATGAACTTGCCAAAAGATCACCCAGCGCGTGATATGCAAGATACATTCTACATCACTCCTGAGTACTTACTTCGTACACAAACTTCTCCAGTACAAGCTCGTACAATGGAGAAACATGACTTTACAAAAGGCCCATTGAAGATGTTAAGTCCGGGTCGTGTATTCCGTCGTGATAACGATGATGCGACTCACTCACATCAGTTCTATCAAATCGAAGGTCTTGTGATCGATAAACACATTACGATGTCAGACTTAAAAGGAACTCTTGCCGCATTTGCTAAAGAAATGTTCGGGGAAGACCGTGAAGTGCGTCTTCGCCCAAGTTACTTCCCATTCACGGAGCCATCTCTAGAAGTGGATATTAGCTGCTTCAAATGCGGTGGAGAAGGCTGTTCTGTATGTAAAGGAACAGGTTGGATTGAAGTATTAGGTAGTGGTATGGTGCATCCAAACGTCCTTGAAGCTGCTGGTGTGGATTCAAGTGTTTACGGTGGATTTGCCTTTGGGTTAGGTCAAGACCGTATCGCAATGTTGAAATATGGGATAGAAGATATTCGTTCATTATATACAAACGATGTGCGTTTCTTAAGCCAATTTACGAAAGAATCATAAGAGGAGGAAGAACATGAAATTATCATATGAATGGTTAAATGAATATATTGATTTATCACAAATCACTCCTCAAGAATTAGGAGAAAAAATGTCTCGTACAGGGATCGAAGTTGATAGCGTAACGGTTCCAGGCGAAGGCTTAAAAGGACTAGTGGTTGGTTTAGCAACAGAAGTGGTTGACCATCCAGATTCAGACCACTTACATGTTGTCACGGTAGAAGTAGGACAAGACGAGCCTCTTCAAATCGTGTGTGGCGCTCCAAACATCGCAGCAGGCCAAAAGATTATTGTGGCGACTCACGGAGCACGCATTGCTGGCGGTCATAAAATTAAACGTGGGAAATTACGTGGTGTAGAATCTCAAGGAATGATTTGTTCCTTACAAGAAATCTGTGTGCCAAGTAACTTAGTACCAAAAGAATATGAAGATGGGATTTACGTCTTCACAGATGACAGCATTGAAGTAGGAAGTGACGCAGTTTGTGCCTTAGCGCTTGATTCAGCGATTGTGGAACTCGATATCACTGCAAACCGTTCTGACGCTTTAAGCATGCGCGGTTCTGTTCACGAAATCGGTGCGATTTACAACTTGAAGAACAATTTAGAACCAGACGCGTTTGAAAAAGGAACTTCTTCTGAAATTCCAGGCGTTGTCAAAGTTTCTGTAGAAAACGAAGCAGATACTCCTGCATATCACGCATTCTTAATCGAAGGCGTTAAAGTGGCTCCAAGTCCACAATGGATGCAAAACCGTTTAATCGCAGCTGGAGTTCGTCCAATCAATAATCTGGTAGATGTAACAAACTATATTTTAATGGAATACGGTCAACCGCTTCATGCATTTGACTACGATAAATTACCTGAAAAAGCCATCCATGTGCGTCGAGCAACAGAAGGCGAAACATTAGTGACTTTAGATGGGGAAGAACGTACATTAGAAAACGAAATCATGATTACTTCAGGTGGCCAACCAGTCGCATTAGCTGGTGTAATGGGTGGATTAGACACTGAAATCTCAGACGAAACAACAACAGTGTTATTAGAAGCAGCCTTGTTCGATCCTAAAGCAGTTCGACTAGCTTCACAAAAACATAACTTACGTAGCGAATCAAGTGCTCGTTTTGAAAAAGGCATTAACAAAGCGACGATCGTTCAAGCAGGAAAACGTGCTGCAGCATTGATTGCAAAGCTTGGTGGTGGAACAGTGAAAGAGGCATTTGCTTCAGCACAAAGTTATGACTTAGAATTACCAGTTGTGAGCATCACTCTAGAACGCTTAAATCACGTTTTAGGAACAAGCTTAACACTAGATGAAGTGAAACAAGTATTTGCACAATTAGAATATCCAACAACGGTAGAAGGAACACGTTTCGACGTGACAATCCCTGCATGGAGATTTGATATTTCTATCGAAGCAGACTTAGTAGAAGAAGTGGGACGTATTTACGGATACGATAAAATTCCTGCGACATTACCAACAACTGAAAGTACAGTAGGTGGCTTAACGGATAAACAACGCTTCATCCGTTACACTCGTCAATTCATGCAAGGAGCTGGACTTTCACAAGCATACACTTACGCATTAACAACTCCAGAAAAATCAAAATGGTTTACGAAGAAAGACGCAACAAGCGTGAGTTTAAGCTGGCCAATGAGTGAAGATCGTAGTGAATTACGTCAATCACTATTACCAAGTTTATTAGAAGCCGTTCAATACAACGTGGCTCGTTCACAAAACAACGTGAAATTATTTGAAGCAGGCAGTGTGTTCAAACTAGGAGCTGCTGGAAGTGAAGATTTCATCGAAAACGAGGTCATCGCGGGTATTTTAACAGGAGACGTGACAAGTGCAAACTGGAACCATAAAGCAGAGAAAGTGGATTTCTATGTGGTAAAAGGAATTCTAGAAGCGTACTTCGCACAATTAGACTGCTTAGACCGTGTACGTTTCGAGCCTTTAACAGATATTGAAGAATTACACCCAGGACAATCAGCACGTATTCTTTTAGACGGAGAAGTGATTGGTTTAATCGGTAAAGTTCATCCAACGGTTCAAAAAGCATTAGACTTACAAGACACATTCGTCTTCGAGTTAGATGTGGAACCATTACTTGCAGCTAACTTACAAGAAGCAGTGATTCAATCGGTTGCGAAATATCCAAGTATGACACGCGATATCGCGATCTTAGCACCAACTTCATTAACACATGCTGAGTTAGTGGATGTGATCCGTGCAAATGCTGGTGAGTTCTTATCAAAAGTAACGTTATTCGACGTTTATAAAGGGGAACATGTGCCAGAAGGATTCCAATCATTAGCGTATTCATTATTGTTTGTGAACCGCAATGCGACGTTGGAGGAAGACGTTATTAAGTCCGCCATGACTCGCGTAGAAGAAGCATTAGTGGCTTTAGACAACGTATCTATTCGATAAAATAAAGTAAGTACGAAGATTATTTTATGTAGTACTATAAAAACTTAGATTACCTTCGGTTATCTTCATAATAACGACAATAGCTGTACCGGACTGAGCCTTGCGTCTCAGTTCCTACCGAGCCTCAAACGGATGCTAGGAAATAAATTTCTCACATCCGTAATTCGCATCGGTTACTAGTCGCTATTGTTGTTATTATAGAAACCGAGGTAATCTTTGTTTTTATACATAAGATAGCTAATCTTCGTACTTTTTTATTGTGCGAGTTAGTAAAGTAGGAATACTTCTTCTACGCTCGCTAAAAGGAAGGGCAAGGGGTATTGGCTCGAGCCGGCGTCTCTCGCCTTTGAAGCCTCAAAGCCGGGAGTAAGACCAAAGTCAAAAACGGACTCACAGCGTGAGCCCGTTTTGCTTTGTAGTCTTACCCCCGCAAGGCTGATTAGGATTAAGCGAATCACAAGTGATGAAGCTTAATTCAATCAGCTACTGCGTCTAAATCCATAGAGTTTTTTAGTAAGGAAATCATTTCTTCCTCCTGCTAATTCGCTACAAATACACTCGCTATTGTTGTTATTATAGAAACCGAGGTAATCTTTGTTTTTATACATAAGATAGCTAATCTTCGTACTTTTTTATCGTGATAGTTTATAAAGTGCTAATACTGCTTCTACGCTCGTAAAATAAGAAGAGCGAAGGGCACCGGCTCGAGCCGGTGTCTTTCGCCTTTGAAGCCTCAAAGCTGGAGTAGGAAATAAATTTCATACTCCAGCTTATTCGTTTCAATGCTACTCCCACTATTCTTTCAATAAACTGATTCTTTTTTGTAATCCTTGAACTTTAGTAAGTTAGTTTATCTAACCTCAATAATGCTTCTTCTACGCTCGCTAGAGAAGGAGAGACGATGAAATTATCATATATGATAATTTCCATATTTGATAATTATAGATTTAAGTTGGATTTGAACACGAATGAAATAGGAGTTATATAAAATTTTGTTTGGAAATTTTGAAAATCGTATTGAAAAATATTTAAATCAGCCGTATAATATAAGTCTAAAAACGAACAAGGAGATGTGTTATGAAGAAGAACGTTCGATATACGTTGCTCTTTCCTGGGATTGTTCTATTGTGCTTTTTCTTAGTCCTTCCGTTAATAAGTAGTTTACTTCCAACGGTATTCCCAGAAAGCAGTTTTTCTCTGCAACTGTATATTGATTTTTTCAAAGATTCCTATTTTATGGCGGTGTTAGGACGTACGCTTAGTATTTCCTTGATCGTTACTATTTTTTGTGCTGTTTTAGGATTGCCTGCAGCATACGTAATTTCTGGCGTATCGAAGAAATGGAGAGGGATTCTGATTGCATTAACGCTATTCCCACTATTAACCAACTCTGTTATTCGAAGCTTTGCATGGATTACAATTCTTGGTAAAAACGGAGTCATTAATAATCTACTCATGATGTTTAGCGTAATTAACGAGCCGATGTCACTTTTATATACAGATTTCTCGATTATTATTGGTTCAGTTTATTTATTTTTACCGACAATGATTATGACGCTCGTAGGAGTTCTGGAGAATATTGATGATGACCTGCTAGAAGCGGCGGCAACGCTTGGGCTTAGTCCTTTAAAAGGCTTCTTCAAGATTATCTTGCCACTGTCGCTACCAGGGATGATTGTCGGGAGTATTCTTGTGTTTACAGGAACGCTTACTGCTTATACAACACCACAATTATTAGGTGGAAATAAAAAGATGATGCTAGCCACATTGCTATACCAACGCGCGACAACGCTTGGGGATTGGACAAGTGCGAGTGTGATTGCGCTTGTGATGATTGTGATTACATTTGCCGTGATGAAGGCATTGAATCTCTTAGCGAAATCGATGGATAAGAGAGGTGGAGACATTGCGTAAAAATAAATTACTAACGATGATTGCGACTGTTGTCTTTTTATTCCTATTCTTACCACTCGTGATTATCGTGATTACTTCCTTTGGGACAGAAGCGATTATTACTTTCCCGATTAAAGGATTCACCATTGACTGGTATATTATGGCGCTTACGTCAAAAGCCTTTATGTCGAGCTTACAACTCAGCTTATTAGTGGGCGTTGTGGCAACACTTCTAGCTTTAATTATCGGAGTGCCAGCAGCGTACGTATTATCAAGAGACCAATTTAAAGGGAAGAAGTTAATGAAGGATTTCTTCTTATCGCCAACAATGATTCCAGGGATTGTCGTAGGGTATTCTCTCTATCAAATGATTGTTGTGAGTTTTAAATTCCCAATTCTACCGGGATTACTGATTGGGCACTTCCTCATTAGTATCCCATATGTGATTCGTGTCGTTGGCTCTAGTATGGAACAAGTCGATTTGTCGATGGAAGAGGCTGCTTGGACGCTTGGTTGTACGAAGAAGAGAGCCTTTGCAACGGTGCTCTTACCAAATATCACTTCAGGAATTTTCGCGGCGTTCATGCTTTCGTTCGTGAATTCATTTAACAACGTTCCAGTATCGATGTTCTTATCTGGTCCAGGAGTGACCATGCTTCCAACGACTTTATTAAGTTATATGGAATTTAACTACGATCCATCTGTTTCAGCATTATCGGTGATTTTAATGTTTGTAACGATGGGGATTATGATTACGATTGAAAAAACGTTGGGCTTAGCTTCCATTTCATAAGGAGAAAGATATGTCATTTGTAAAATTAACAGATGTAAATATGATTTACGATAATAAACATCATATTTTAAAAGATTTGAATTTATCGATTGAAAAGGGGGAATTAGTGTCCTTGCTCGGTCCGAGTGGTTGTGGGAAAACGACGACGCTTCGTATTGTAGCAGGGCTCCTCAATCAAAACAGTGGAACCTTCGAATTAGACGGTGAGGATATGACAAAAGTGCCTGTCCATCACAGACAATTCGGGATGGTTTTTCAAAGTTACGCATTATTCCCGCATTTAACAGTGGCTGAAAATGTTGCGTTCGGATTGAAAGTGAGAAAAGAAAGTAAGGCAGCGATTGACGAGAAAGTTGCTAAAATGCTTGAAGTGTGCGGCTTAGCAGAACTTGGAGATCGCTATCCAAAACACCTTTCAGGGGGACAAAGACAACGGGTGGCTCTTGCCAGAGCGCTTGTTATTGAACCAAAACTCTTACTACTCGATGAGCCGTTAAGTAATTTGGATGCCAAACTTAGACTTCAAATGCGTCTAGAAATCAAACGCATCCAGCAACAATTCAAGATTACGACTTTATTTGTCACACACGACCAAGAGGAATGTTTCTCTATTTCAGATAAGGTAGCCGTTATGAATAATGGGATTATCGAACAATACAGTACACCTGAAGAAATCTATCAACATCCAACGACGGAGTTCGTCGCTCGCTTTATTGGATTTGAAAACTTCATCAAAGGAACGGTACAAGTCCAAAACTCTGTTCAATTGTCGAATGGACTTGTTCTTGAAACGTTGGAACATGCTAAAGAAGGAGATGTAACAGTAACGATTCGCCCAGACCATATCGAACTCTTAAACGAGGGCGAAGGCGTTCTTCCAGGTGAAATTTTAGTAAGAACCTTTATCGGAAAAGCGTATCAGTATGAAGTGAAAACAGAAATGGGAGTTCTTCTTGTGAATAATCCATCCGTTTTAGAAGTAGGAAGCCAAGTATCCCTATCTTTCCCTAAAAATCATGTCATTGTGTTATAAAATAAAAAAATTAAGGAGTGTACACACATGAAAAAATTAATTGCAGGACTTGCGGTAGCATCGTTATTAGTATTAGCAGGGTGTGGAAATAGCCAAGCAAATTTATCAAAGAATGATTCAACAACAACAGGAGGAGAGGCTTCAAAAGGAGCTTCTACAGAATTAGTTGTTTCAACATTTGGATTAAGCCAAGATATTGTAGAGCGTGACATTATTAAACCTTTTGAAGAGGCAAATGGTGTTAAAGTGACTTTAGAAGTCGGTAATGCTTCTGAACGTTTAACAAAAGTTCAAAGTGGTGGAAGTAACATTGACGTTATCGAATTATCGCAATCAGGTTCTACAAAAGGAACAACAGAAGGATTATTTGAAACGGTGACTGAAAAAGAAATTCCAAATCTTGCTTTATTAACAGATGGGGCTAAAGAAGTGTTCCAAAACGGTGGAGGAATTCCATTCTCTATTAACAGTATTGCGATTGTTTACGATAAAGAAAAATTAGGTCGTGAAATTAAAGACTGGAGCGACTTATGGTCAGAAGATTTAAAAGGAAAAATCGCCATTCCTGATATCACAACAACAGGTGGTCCATTATTCTTATCTATAGCTGCTGATAAAGGCGGAAAAGCCCTCAAAGATGATAAAGGGGAAGCAGCATTCAAAGCACTTGAAGAATTAAAACCAAATATTGTTAAGACATATTCTAAATCTAGTGACTTAGCAAATATGTTCCAAGCAGGGGAAGTAACAGTTGCAGTTGTTGTAGACTTTGCCATTCCAACTGTGAAAAAAGCAAACTCGAATGTGGTATCTGTCGTTCCTGAATCAGGAACGTATGCAAACTACAACACAGTGAATATCGTAAAAAATGCGAAAAACAAAGAGAATGCCTACAAATATGTAAACTTCCGTATTGGAACTGAAAATCAAACTGTGAAAGCTAAATCATTGAGTGAAGCTCCAGTTAATAAAGATGTAAAATTAGCAGATAACGAAGTGAAAACAATGACTTATGGTGATGTTGCAAAACGTGCAAAAACAGTTGATTTCAAACTTGTAAATGAAAACCTTAAAGCTTGGATTGATCAATGGAATAAAATCCTAAACCAATAGAATATTGAATTTTATTTAAGGACATATCAGGAACGAAATAGATGAAGCCGCTAGACGAATGTTAGACTAGTGGCTTTGTTCTTTTAAATTCGAGTTTTGATTGTTCTTATAATGGAATTCAATTACAATATAATAGACAGGAAAGGGAGCGGCAGTAATGAGAATCGGATATAAAAATGCATGGATTTTAACGATGGATGATGCCTTTACAGAGTACCGAAGTGGGTACTTAGTGATGGAGGGGCACTTAATTGTTGAAGTAGGTGCGATGGATCAATTTGAGGAGAAGAAGGCAGATGATTGGATAGATGCACAGGGTGGAATCCTACTTCCTGGATTCGTGAACGCTCATACGCATTGTGGGATGATTCCTTTCCGCTCATTAGGGGATGATTGCCCAGACCGCCTCAGACGCTTCCTATTTCCATTAGAGCAAGAAGTGGTTGACGAACCGTTAATTGCAAAAAGCACGGCCTATGCGATTGCGGAGATGCAGCTAGCAGGCGTAACTGCGATGTGTGATATGTATTATTTTGAAGATGCAGTTGCCAAAGTCGCCAAAGACATGAAGATGCGTTCTCTCGTAGGTGAAACGATTATCAATATGAAGACGCCCGATAGCAGGAATACTGATGATGCCCTAGCATACACCCAAGCGTTTGTTGATAAATGGAAAACAGACGAACTCGTACATCCATTAATTGCCCCTCATGCTCCGAATACAAATACCGAAGAAGTGATGAGAGCGATTCTCGAGTTTGCCAAAGAAAACCAAGTTCCTATTACGCTTCATGTCTCTGAGATGACGTACGAGATGGATTATTTCCGTAAAACTTATAGCCAAACACCAATTGAATTTTTAGAGTCGCTTGGATTTTTCGAAGTGCCGGTTATCTTAGCTCATGGAATTCTGATGACGGAATCAGATGTCGAAATTCTGGCGAACTATCCAACCGTCAGCGTCGTTCATTGCATCGGCGCCAATACGAAGTCTGCAAAAGGAGTCGCACCAATTCGCAGTTTACTAGACCATGGAGTGACGGTTGGACTAGGAACGGACGGCCCAAGTAGCGGTAATACGCTGGATTTATTCACTCAAATGCGAATGGTAGCTAATTTCCATAAAACGCATCTGAAGGATCGTAGCGCGTTTCCAGCAAAAGAAATTGTGTCACTGGCGACAAAAGGTGGAGCAAAAGCACTTGGCCTTGATGAGGAAGTTGGCACACTCGAAATAGGCAAAAAAGCAGATATATTGCTTGTCGAAACGTCCTCAGTGAATATGTTTCCTGTGCATGATGCGTATGCGGCCTTGGTGTATTCTGCCAATGCCTCTAATGTCCAAGATGTATGGATTAATGGGGAAAGAGTCGTGGATAATAAGAAGCTAGTGAACGTAAGTCTAGAAGCACTTAAAAGAGAGTTGAAAGTCGAAATGACAACGTTTGAAGAGCGTGCTGTAGAACTATCGAACCAATTATCATTCAAATAAAGTAAGTACGAAGATTATTTTATGTA